>CANEFU010000198.1 GCA_947426875.1 uncultured Clostridium sp. | reverse complement strand
TTGCCAAACATTCCGGGTTTAAATGGCAAGAGAAAAATCTCTTGCCATTTAAACCCGGAATGTTTGGCAACCCCTTTGGCAACCCCTTTAAACCCGGAATCCTTGGCAACCCCTTAAACCTGGAATCTTTGGCAAGTTTTGGCATAAAACCACCATTACATGTAAATACTATAAATAAAGGTGGTTTGAACTTTATGGATAAAAAGAAAAAAGATAATATAAAAAAAATAACAATTGAAATAGTAGGAACAATTACAGGAGCATTTATGATAGCGGTAGGAGTTTCTTTATTTTTATTGCCAAATCAATTATCATCAGGAGGAATATCTGGAATTGCAACGATAACCTATTATTTATTAAATATACCAATGGGAACAATGATATTACTTATCAATATACCGTTATTTATTTTATCTATTTACAAAATAGGAAAGAGTTTTTTTATCAAATCTATGATAGGAACAATAGCATTATCCTTTTTTATTGATGTTTTAGACAAAGTACATCCTTTAACAAATGACAGGTTCCTTGCTTGTATTTATGGCGGAATTATAATTGGACTTCGGTACAGCTATTATCTTAAAAGTTAATTCATCCACAGGAGGAACGGATTTAATCAGTTATTTAGCTAAAGAATATCGACCAAGTATTAGTATGAGTAGAGCTATTATTGTTATAGATATTGTCATAGTGACATTAAATGTAATTTTCTTCAAAGAAATAGAAGTTGGTTTGTATTCTGCAATTGCTATTTATTTAATGGGAAAAATGATAGATATTTTATTTGAAGGAATTTATTTTACGAAATTATTATTAATTGTGTCAGATAAAAACGAAGAAATTGCAAAACAAATCGGAGAAAAAATAAAAAGAGGAACAACCGGTCTTTATGGAAAAGGAATGTATACCAAGGAAGAGAAATTGGTTTTAATGTGTGCTACTTCGAGAGGAGATATTGCAAAAGTAAAGATGATAGCAAGAAAAATAGACCCCAATAGTTTTATTATTATAACAAATTCTAGAGAGGTAGTAGGACTTGGTTTTAAGAAAACATAATCTATCCAAAACAAAGTACAATATGTTATAATAAAAATAGAGGAATAAAGGAGAGAGATATGAAAGAACAAAAAATAGTATTACCAAAGGTAGATTCATTTGAATTAAAAGATATTTTTGAATGTGGACAGTGTTTTCGTTGGAATAAACAAGAAGATGAAAGCTATACAGGGGTGTTTGGTAAGAATGTAATAAATATTAAAAAAGAAGGAGAAAATATTATAATAGAAGGAATAAGCCAAGAAAATATCCAAACAATAGTAGAAGAATACTTTGATTTGAATCGAGATTATCGTCAAATAAAGCAAAAATTAGCAAGAATTGACCAAAACATGCAAACAAGTATCCAATATGGACAAGGAATTCGTATTTTAAATCAAGACTTATGGGAAACGATACTTTCTTTCATCATTTCCGCTAATAATAATATACCAAGAATAAAAGGAATTATAGAAAGATTGGCTAAAAACTATGGAACCCAAATTACGTGGAAAGGAAAGGATTATTACACATTTCCGACAGCAGAGCAATTAAAAAATGTTACCGTGAAAGAATACAGAAATTTGGGATTAGGATTTCGAGATAAAAGGCTATATGAAACAACACAAATGATAGTAAGGAAACAAGTAGATTTAGAAAAAATGAAAGAAAATCCCAATACATTAGAAGTAAGAGAAAAATTGTTAAGTTTGTCTGGGGTAGGACCAAAAGTCGCTGATTGTATTTTACTATTTGGAATGCATCGTTTCGAAGTATTTCCCATTGATGTATGGGTAAGAAGAGTTATGAATGATTTGTACATAAAACAAGCAGATGAAGCCAAGGTAAGTAAAAAACAAATTGAGAAAATAGCAACAGAAAAATTTGGAGATTTAGCAGGATTAGCACAACAATATTTATTTTATTGGAGAAGAGGTTAATGCAATATAAAAAGAAAGGATAAAGTGAATAAAATTTCAAAAAAAGGAAATAATAAAGAGGAAAACTAAAAAGAAAGGAAGGATAAAAATGGCAGATTTAAATCAAATTGAATTACAACATTTAAGACATCTAATAGGAGCCCATGAAACGGCATATCAAAAATTAAATACTTATTCTTCACAAGCAGTAGACCCTCAAATAAAGCAACTATTTTCAAAATCAGCACAAGATGCTTTAAACACCAAACAAAAATTAATGACATTCTTAAACAATTAAAAAAGGAGGAAAATGAAAATGGATGAAAAAACAATGGTAAACGATATTCTAGGAAGTGTAAAAGCAGACCTAACAGCGTATCAAACAGCTATATCAGAAGCTGAAAATATGCAACTAAGACAAACTTTTCAACAAATAAGAAACAATGACGAAAGTTTCCAATATGAATTATTTAAAATAGCACAAACAAAAGGATACTACGTACCAGCCCAAAAAGCAACCACAACAGAAATCAGCACAGTCAAAACAGAACTACAACAATAGTGTCGCATTGGGGACGTTTCTTTTTGCCCCTTTTTGTGCAATTGGGGACACATC
>CANEFU010000197.1 GCA_947426875.1 uncultured Clostridium sp. | reverse complement strand
GGACGTTTCTCTTTGCACCTTTTTGTGCAATTGGGGACAGTTCTAGTAACAAAATACATTAAATTTATAAAGATGTGTCCCCAATTGCACAAAAAGGTGCAAAGAGAAACGTCCCCAATACGACCGAAAGGAGAGAAAAGAATGATAATTCCTAATAAACTAAAAATAGGTGATACGATAGGCATAGTAGCACCGTCTAATCCAATAATTGGTGATAATGTAGAAGAATTAGAAAGAGCAAAACAAATAGTAGAGAAAAGTGGCTTTAACATAAAATACGCTAAAAACATATTTTCCAACGCAAATGGATACAGTAGTACAGCACAAGAAAAAGCAGAAGACATGAATGAAATGTTTCAAGACAAAGAAGTAAAAATGATATGGTGTGCCAAAGGAGGAAATAATTCTAATACAATATTTGAATTATTAGACTATGAATTAATTAAACAAAATCCTAAAATTATATGTGGATATAGTGATATTACATCTATTACGAATATCATCACAGCCAAAACAGGATTAGTAACTTTTAGTGGAACTAATTTTAAAACAATTGCAACAGATGAAACAGATTATAGCTATCAAGAGGCTTTGAAAAGATTGGTAGAAGGAAATTTGGAATTAGGCAAAGAAGGGGAAGAATATAGGACGATTCAAGAAGGACAAGCAGAAGGAGAACTAATTGGTGGAAATCTTAATTGCTTACATAGTTTAGTAAGTGGAAAATATCGTGTTGATTTTACAAATAAAATATTGTTTTTAGAAGATTTGGGAATAGAATCTAATCCAGCCATGGTAAGTCACTTTATAGCACATATGAAACAAAATAATGTATTTGACCAAATAAAAGGATTATGGATAGGTAGTTATGAACATGAAAGTAATATTACATTAGAGCAAATTGTTATGGACATTTTAGGAAGAGAATATGACTTTCCTATTATTCAATCGAATAACTTTGGACACATAGAAACGAAAACAGTAATACCAATAGGAACAAAAGCAAGAATAGATACAAACAAAAGCAGGAAAATAGAATTAATAGAACAATGTGTAAAATAGGAGTAAAAGATGTTTGAAACGTGGGAAGAATTAGAAAATTCAATCATTGATTGTAATAAATGTAAATTATGCAAAACCAGACAAAATATTGTTTTTGGGGTAGGAAATAAGCAAGCCAAAATTATGTTTATAGGAGAAGGACCAGGAGCAGACGAGGATAGAATCCGGAAAGCCATTTGTGGGAAGAGCTGGAAAATTAATGGACATGGCTTTTCAAACAGTTGGCATAAAAAGAGAGGAAGTATATATTGCTAATATTGTAAAATGTAGACCGCCAGCTAACCGAAATCCAGAAGAGGATGAAGCAACAGCTTGTCTAAATTATTTGAGAAATCAAGTGATTTTGGTAAAACCGGAAATTATTGTATTACTTGGCAGTGTAGCCCTTAAAAATATTTTAGGAAAAGAATATGGCATAACAGCATCAAGAGGAAAATGGATTGAAAGAAAAGGAATCCATTATATGCCGACATGGCATCCTGCTGCTTTACTTCGAGATGAGATGAAGAAAATTGATTTTATTCGTGACTTAAAATTAGTAGTAGACAAGCAATAAAATACAATTTAATCCAATAAACCAAGCAGTCAATTAGTTGACAGATAAAAATAGATATAATAAAATGCAAAGAAAAATACCAAAAGAAGGGGAAAACATGAAAGAAATAAAAGATAAAATGAATGATTGCTTAAATTGTAAAACAAAGCCATGCTCTATAAAAGGATGTCCATTGGGAAATCATATTCCACAATTTATAGAACAAATAAAAGATGGTAATTATCAAAAAGCTTATGAAATATTATCAGAAACAACAGTCTTACAAGGTGTTTGCGGAAGAATATGTCCTCATAAAAAACAATGCCAAGGTTCTTGTGTTAGAGGAATAAAAGGAGAACCTGTATCAATAGGAGAGCTAGAAGCTTTTGTATTTGATACCATGATAGAAGAAGAGGATAGTTTGCTAAACTGTTATGCAGAACAAATCAAAGAAAATAAAAATAAGAAAAAAGTAGCAGTTATAGGAGGAGGGCCAGCTGGATTAACAGCCAGTGCTTTTTTAGCCAAAAAAGGGATGCAAGTAACGATATATGAAAAATATAACTATTTAGGTGGCTTATTAGTACATGGGATTCCTGAATTTAGATTGCCGAAAGATATTGTAGAAAAAACAGTAAATAAAATTTTACGACTAGGAGTGGAAGTAAAGTATAATCAACAATTAGGAAAAGACGTATTTATCAAAGATTTAGAAAAACAATATGATGCCATTTTCTTAAGTATTGGTGCTAACCAGTCTACTAAAATGGGAGTAGAAGGAGAGAACTTAGAAGGAGTATTAGGAGGAAACGAGCTGTTAGAATATAATTTGCACCCAGATTATAAAGGAAAGACAGTAGCTATAGTTGGCGGAGGAAATGTAGCAATGGATTGTGCAAGAACAATTAAAAGGCTAGGAGCAAAAGAAGTAAAAGTAATTTATCGAAGAGCAAGAGAACAAATGCCAGCAGAAGATA
>CANEFU010000196.1 GCA_947426875.1 uncultured Clostridium sp. | reverse complement strand
GGGGACACATCTTTATACAGACTTTGTTGTTAAGTATTATTTTTATAAAATGACGAATGTGCAATGAAATAAAAATAATACATAACAACAAAATATAGAATAACGAAATAGATGTGTCCCCAATTGCACAAAAAGGGGCAAAAAGAAACGTCCCCATTACCCCCTAGCTTTGACAATAATTCTTAATTCTGAATCATTTGTGCAAGTGATAAGTGTTACTTCACGTTTTCCATTTGTTTCTTGTGTTAAACAACTTACGTCTTCTGGTTTTACTTTATAGACATCATATATTTCATATTCTACTTTTCCTATCTTGTTGTCCGTTATAAATAGTCGATTTCCTACTTTTAATTTTTTTAAATTTCGAAACATATTTTTATTTTGAAAGTTGTGCCCTGCTACACAAAAATTTCCTATTTGATTTGGCTCTGCTCCCCAAAATTTAGTGACTGATACATTTAAAGCATGGATAGAATATTTTTCTAATATATAGGTTTCTAATTCAATTTCTGGTATTTCTAATTTAGCCACTACTGGATATCCTTTATATTGTTTTATAATTTCTTCTTTTGTGTTAATTTCCGACTCTTCTTTCTCTTTCTCCTGTTTCTGTTGTTCCTCTTCTTTATTAGAATGATAAACAGCACTAATATTTTGTGCTTGATATGATTTTTCTTCCTTTTTTATTTTTCTATCCTTATATTCTTCTATCCCTAGCCATATCATTATACTTAAGATTGCACCAATTATAATATAATTGAAAAATCTTCCTTTCATTTGTTTCTCCTTTATATGTAATAAGATGTTTTGTAAATCGTTTACAAAACATTCTTATTTTTGTAATTTATTTTTTCTTATTGTAATAAATAAAAGAACTAACTAATGCCATTAAAACTATAATAACTGGAATATAAATATTACTTCCTGTTTTAGGCAATTTTTTTGGCATTTCATCTGGTTTTACCTCTTCTACTTGCTCCTTATCAGGAGTAGGCTCTGGCGTAGTAGTTCCTGCATTATCTGGTGGTGTTGTCTGTGTGGGAGCTTCTACTACTGTAAATGGAAATGCTTGCTCTGCAATCACATTGTCGGAATTATCTCTATCGATTAATTTTAGCGTAATCGTATAGTTGCCTACTTCGCTAAAAATTGCTCTTGTTTGTAATACTTGTGAAACGTCTTTTCCTCCTATTTTATAACCTTGTGCATCTCCCCAACCACTTTGAATAATGTCATGTTCTAAGTCAGCTGAATCATTTGCTAATAATTGAGCAGTAGCTCCTGCTGGTGTTGTTGCCTCTGCTATTAATCTAGCATGCTCATAATAACGTCCCATTGGTGATGAATAAGATAATGTCATTGCTTTTTCTTCTTCTTTGATGATATCTCCTGTGTGCTCTAGTTTTAAAGCATAGTCTACATATTGTGGTTCAACTGTTACATTTTTCACAATTGGAGTGGTAATATCATCGAAAGTTACAGATGCATCTGCATTGGCTAACCCCTCTGCTGTAATAGTAAATTCCGTTGGATTAGAAGTTGTAATATCTGCTTTTGCTCGGAATGTGACACTCATATTCGTTCTTGGATTAGAACCTCCTGTTGAATCATAATAAATTACTCTTACTTTATCCGATGTGTCATTTGCTGTTCCGTCCTTCTGCAGATACATAATCAAAGATATGATTATCATAAGAAACATCAAATGTATAAGCTCCTAAGTCTTGTCCAAATTGAATCATTACTTTTACTTCTTCTCCTGGTCTTACCATTGTTTTGTCAGTTTGTACATCAATGGTATCCAATGATGCTGCATAACTACTTCCTGTAAAAATAAGTACAGACAATAAAATTATCATAGTAAAAATGCTAATTATTTTTTTCATGAAAAAATTCCTCCTTTTTTTGTTTTATATTTCTAGTATGCTAAATTTTTTCTTTTATTATTTAGTAATTTTTTCAAAATTTTAAAAATGTTTCATCGCCGATTTGTATATATTGTATAAATTTTGGAGATACTTTTTTTAGGTGGTGATATTATGACGAGTAAAGAACTTTTATATGTTGAAGATGCTTTAGGACATGAGAATTTTATGAAATCATGTAGTAAAAAAACATCTGAACAATTACAAGATACAACTCTTTCTACTTATATAGGAGAATTAGAGCAAAAACATACAGAATTATTCAATAAGTTTTTAAATTTATTATAGGAGGTAATTATGGAAGATAAAGATTTAATGGAAAAAGAATTACTCATTATAAAAGGTGTTTGCGATTTATATCTTCATGGCACAATTGAGTCTTCTACTGCTGAAGTTCATACTGCTTTTAAAGAAGCTTTAAACGAATCTTTAGATATTCAAAATAAATTGTATAATTTAATGGCTGAAAAAGGTTGGTATAAAACTGAAACGGTTGAACAAACTAAAATTGATACCGTTAAACAAAAATATGCTGCTAACAATTAGTAATATAAAATAATTTAAAAAGTTTATTGTATTTTTTCTTATTCCATACAATAAACTTTTTATTTAGAATTCTATACTATTTGCTTTTTCTTTTGTCAAATACCCATATGTAATCAT
>CANEFU010000195.1 GCA_947426875.1 uncultured Clostridium sp. | reverse complement strand
GTAGAAGGAGAAACTAATATGCCCTTTAAACTATCTAAAATAGCAATTATTAGTTCTTCCGAAGGGATAGATAAAGAAGTGCCAGAAACAAAATGGGCATTTGATATTCATCAAAACAATGATGTGTTTTTATATATTGATAAAAATCAAGGATATGGTAAAACAGAAGCAATTAAGGCAGTTGAGATTAATAATATTCAAATAGAAGCCAATCAAAAAGAAAATGTAAAAATCTATAAACCAGATGAGCAAGAAAAAAAACTAATTTTTAAAAATAAAGAGGAAAATAGAGTACAAAATATAGAATATGCTGGTGAAATAGAAGCTAATATAAAACAATTGAAGATATCCAATCAAGGAGGATTAGTAGCTTTTCGATGCTCTCATAATAATGTGGCTAGCTATACCTCAAACGAGGAGGAAATCAATCATAATGAGCTATTAAAAAAAGCAGGAATTACGCCAGAAGCACTAAAAATGAAAGTGACATTTGATTTAATAATCAAACTAGAAGAAGGAGCTGAATATAAAGCGACCATCAATTTAGAACTTCCCGTAGAAGATATAATTGAAAAAGGAACAACATCGGCAGAAATAACAGATATGAAAAATTTTATCTTTAAAAGAACAAATAATTAGCCTAAATTACTTGCTAAAATTTAAAATTGAGTATATAATACAAATGGTTATGAGCTTAATCTTTGTATGGAGAGAATCCAATAAAGACCTATGAATCTTGTCAGGTCCGGAAGGAAGCAGCAATAAGTAGAAATCTTTATGTGGAATCTTTCCATAGAGAGATTAAGCATAACCATTTTTTGAAGCATAAAGGATGTGAGAATATGGGGTACACAGCTCTTTATCGAAAATTTAGACCATTAACATTTTCCGAAATGGTAGGACAAGAACATATCACGAAAACATTAAAAAATCAGATAACAGCTGATAGAATAGGACATGCTTATCTATTTAACGGAGGAAGAGGAACGGGAAAGACATCAGCAGCTAAAATATTAGCAAGAGCCATCAACTGTCTAAATCCAAAAGACGGAGAACCATGTAATGAATGTGAGATATGTAAAGGAGCCATTTCTGGAGGGTTAACCGATATTGTAGAAATGGATGCAGCTTCTAACAATAGTGTGGAGGATATTAGAAGCATTCGTGAAGAAGTTAATTTTTTACCAACGAAGGCCAAATATAGAGTCTATATCATAGACGAGGTACATATGCTATCAACAGGAGCCTTTAATGCTTTGTTGAAAACTTTAGAGGAGCCACCAGAGCATGTCAAATTTATCTTGGCAACGACAGAACCGCAAAAATTACCAGCTACTATTTTGTCAAGATGTCAAAGATTTGATTTTAAAAGAATTTCAAATGAAGATATCATCAAAAGATTAGAAATTGTATGCAAAGAAAGTAACATAGAAGCTACCAAAGGAGCTTTAGCTATCATAGCTTCTTTGTCAGAAGGGGCCATGCGAGATAGTTTGTCTATTTTAGAAAGATGTATTCAAGATGGAGACAACAAAATAGATGAAGATAAAATAAAAGATTTGGTTGGAATTCCAAAGGTTACTTTTGTAAATGGTATCCTACAAGCTATTTTAGAATATAATGTGGATAAAGCATTAGAAAATATTGAGCAAATATTAAATGAGGGAAAAGACATTAACAATTTAATCTGGGAAATGATAAAATACAGTAAAGATATATTAGTTTATCAAGCAACTGGAAAGTTGGAGTTATATAACCAAGAGGAATTAAGTCAAATAAAAAAGATAGCAGAAGCAGTATCGAAAGATAAATTAGTGGATTTAATCTATCAGTTATCAGAATTAGAAAATGAAATAAAATGGTCAACGCAAAAAACAATCATGTTTCAAGCAGGTATGATAAAGTTATGCAATAAGCAAGCTACTATTAATAATGGCATAGAAGAAAGAGTAGAAAAAATAGAAAAATATTTAAAATCAGGAAAGCTTGTTGCCTCAACAAATAGTATACCACAAGGGGGACAAAGGGTCACAACCAATCCTAACCCAATAAGAACCAATAGTGCAACTATCAACTCAAAAATAACAACAGGAAATAAAAATCCAGCAGGAGCAAGTACAAAGAAATTTTCTAATAAGGTAGAAGAATATTGGCCACAAATTATACAAGATTTAAAGCAAAGTGGAAAAATTGTTTTATATACCAATTTAATAGGAACTAAGGCAATAGAATTAAACGATATGACAGTTGGTATTGAATTCCCGAATGGTATGACATCTTTTGGAAAAGCAGTGTTAGAAAAACAAGAGAATATAAGAGAAATTTCTAATTTAGTATCCATTGCTTGTGGAAAAGAAATGCAAATCAAATATTTAACACAAGAAACGCAAAAGCGTCAGTTAACAAATGAAGAAAATTTACAAAATTTTGCCAATCAGTCAGATATACCATTTAATATCATTGAGTGAAAATAGAAAGGAGAAATGAAAATGGGTAAAAGAGGTGGATTTCCCGGAGGAATGGGAGGATTCGGAGGAATGAATATCAACAACTTAATGAAGGAAGCTAAAAAAATGCAAGCAGACATGGAAAAATCACAAGCAGA
>CANEFU010000194.1 GCA_947426875.1 uncultured Clostridium sp. | reverse complement strand
AATTATGGGTTAAAATTTTGCTTTACTATTTGTATTCTATCTGTGTTTATTTTATTTAGCTATGTTTGTGATTTTTCCTCCCCTTTTATTTATTACATAGGTATTCATTTGTTTAAACTTAGCTTGATTTTTTCTATTGAATTTATTATTTGTGGCCTTGTGGTCGATAGTATTAAAAAGCAAATGGTATAATAAAAAACTCACAAGATTACTTGTGAGTTTTTATTCTATTTATTTAATTCGTCTAAAAACATTTTATTAAGCATCTGTGGATTCGCTTTTCCTTTTGTTTCTTTCATAGCTTGTCCTACTAAGAAACCTAAAGCTTTGTCTTTTCCACCTTTATAATCTGCAATAGATTGTGGATTCGCTTCTAGTATTTTTAGCACCACTTCCTTGATAGCTCCTTCATCTGATATTTGTATCCAACCTTTTTCTTTAATAATTTCTTCTGGGTCTCTTGGATTTTCAAATAATTCCGTTAATACCTTTTTACCAATACTTGAGCTAATCGTTCCTTTATCTATTAATATGACTAGTTTTCCTAGTTGATTACTATCGAAAGGTATTTCAATTGGCTCCATTTCTGTTTCATTTAAAATTCTTGATATATCTGAGATAATCCAGTTATTTACTGCTTTTGGATTATGACATACTTCAATTGCCTGTTCAAATAAATCAGATAAATACTTAGAAGATGTAATTAAATTAGCATCTTTTTCAGATAATTTATATTCGTCCAAATATCTTTGCTTTCTGCTTTCTGGCAATTCTGGTAAGCTTTCTTTTATCTTTTGAATATACTCTTCTGATAGTTTAATAGCGACTAAATCTGGGTCTGGAAAATAACGATAATCCTGTGCATCTTCCTTATCTCTCATCGAAAATGTTTTTCCTGATACCTCGTCCCATCTTAGCGTTTCTTGTTCTATCTTTCCGCCTTCTTCTAGGACATCAATTTGTCTATCTACTTCATATTCAATGGCTCTTGCAATACTTCTAAATGAATTCATGTTCTTCATTTCTGTACGAGTTCCTAATTTGGTATCTCCTTTTTTTCTAACAGAAACATTAACATCAGCTCTTAATGAGCCTTCTTGCATCTTACAGTCTGATACTTCAATATATTCCAAAATTGATTTTAATTTTCTTAAATATTTTTCTGTTTCTTCACTACTACGAATATCTGGCTCAGAAACAATTTCAATTAAAGGTACTCCCGCTCTGTTTAAATCAACTAAGCTTCCGCCTCCAAATTCATCATGATTTAATTTACCAGCATCTTCTTCAATATGAATTCTAGTTAATCCAATTTTCTTTCTACCCTTTTCAGTTTCGATTTCTATATACCCATGTTCGCATAGCGGTTTGTCAAATTGTGATATCTGATAAGCTTTTGGAAGGTCTGGGTAAAAATAATTTTTTCTATCATTTTTACTATCTCTTGCAATCTCACAATTAGTTGCTAAACCTGCCTTTACGGCATATTCTACTACTTTTTCATTTAATACTGGTAATGTTCCTGGCATAGCCATACAAATTGGACAAGTCTGTGTATTTGGCTCTGCACCAAATTGGGTCGGGCAAGAACAAAATATTTTTGTCTTGGTTGATAATTCTGCATGCACTTCTAACCCTATTACTATTTCATAATCTTCTCTTGACATTTTTTCCTCCTTCTTTGTTCTAATAGTTATTACACTGTATGATATACGGTATTAAAAAACATAGTATAATTCCTATTGTAATAACCACTGTAATTATTAATACAATAGCGATTTTTTTAGGTTCTATATATCGTAATTCATTACTCCATAGTTGTTTCTTTAATACTTCCTCTAGTTCTATTTCTTCCTCTTTTGTTCTTATGTCTAAATATCCATCTTTCTCTTCTTCACTAAATGTATCCATAAAAAGTCTTACTTCTCCTTCATTAGCAATCCTTATAAATCTAATTCTATAAATTAGTTCGATACGTTTTATTCTATTATTTTTTCTATATAGTATTTGTAATTTTCTTGTTACATGACCTTCATTTCTTCTTATTATTACATCTACATTAACTAAATTTTCAAATGGTATAACAATTTTGACTACACCTCTTTTTATCTTTAAAATATGATTTTCATTTTCAATTGACCAATATTCTGCATCAAAAGTTAGTGCAAAAATCATTATACTGATTCCTATTGTTCCCCAGAATTTAACAGGGTCTTCTCTAAATCCCATTAATAATGCAATGGTTAGTATTCCTACTATAATACTCGTTATTATTATATATTTTTTTGAACTTTTCAATTTTATATCTCTGGCTTTATATTTTCTTATATAACCCATGATTTTTTCCTCCGTCCCAAAAATCACCAAAAATCATTGTTTGAATTGTGGTTTGTTATTTTCTCTAAATTTGATTGCTTGTTCAAAGGTATAGGCTGCATTTAATATGGTTTCTTCACAGAATTTATTTCCAATTAATTGCATTCCAATTGGCATTCCCTCTTTATCTACTCCACAAGGAATTGATATTCCTGGAAGTCCTGCCACATTAATGGAAACGGTACAAATATCTGCTAAATACATTTCTAATGGATTATCAGATTTTGAACCTAT
>CANEFU010000193.1 GCA_947426875.1 uncultured Clostridium sp. | reverse complement strand
ATTTTTCTTTCATTTCCAAAATTCTTTTAACACTTCTATTGACTCTACCTTCGTTCAACTTTCCCTCTTGCAACAAACAGACCATCTTCTCTATTATCTCTACTTCTTTCTTTTTATTAAATCGAAATACAATGATATCATTTCCCGCTTCAAAAGCTTTTCTCACAGCTAAATCCACTCCATAAAAATATTTTATGGCTCTCATTTTTAAATCATCTGTAATAATTAATCCATTATATCGATATTTTTTTCTCAAATATTTTCCAATGAATTTTCTCGATAAGGAAGCTGGATAAATTCCTGTTACACTTTTCACTAATAAATGGCCTACTAATACCGCATCTGCCCCATTTTTTATCGCTTGTTCAAATGGATACATATCTCCTTTTTCTAGGTCCTCTATCCTTCCCTTTATCATTGGTAAAAAATAATGGGAATCTTTTTGCGTTGTGCCATGTCCTGGAAAATGTTTCGTAACAGATATCATTCCCTGTTCTTGTAATTTTTTCATAAAAGCTATTCCATATTTTGCTACGTCCTCTTTGTTCTCTCCATAACATCTATCTCCTATGGCATGATTATTGGCAAATCTCTTGATATCTAATACTGGTGCAAAATCCATATGATAACCAGATTTTTTTAGCATTTTCCCTATGATTTCCGCTGATTTTTCTACTTCTGCCATTCCTCCTTTTTCTGCTATTTTATAGGCTGCTGGTAAATTTAAAATGTCTTTTGGCATTCGATTTACTCTACCACCTTCTTGGTCAATGGCTATAAACAGCGGTATCTTATTTTCTTTATTTAACTCCTTCAATTGTACTATTAAATCTAGCATTTCTGGATAAGTACGGAAGTTTTTTCTATATAAAATAATACCTCCTATTTTATATTTAGTTATCATCATCTTGGTTCTTTCTGTTATATAGTTTGCATCCATTCCAAGCATAATCATCTGCCCTATCTTTTCTTGCATTGATAATTCATTTATTTTCATTTAAATCTCTTTCCCTTGTGTTTTCCACTTTTTTCTTCTTTATAAATTTCTTCATCCCTTGCCTTATAATTATTTAAAAATTCTTCTTTTATCTTCTCTCTTGGCATTTCCTCTATCTCTTCTTCATCCTCTTCCTTTTCTTGGAAGTCTTCTTGTGAAAATTCTTGCTCTTCTTCCTCTCTTAAAGCTCTTGGCATCTCATCTTCATCATCATATTCTTCTTCATCATCGTCATCATAATAGTAGTATTCTTCTGCTATATCTCTATTTCTTTTATATTTTATAACAATAAATAGGATAATTGCTAAAACAACTACAACTCCAATTGCACCGATTATTATCTTTTGTTGTTTTTCCTTTTTTTCTGCTTCTTCCCTTGCGATTGCTTCTTCATCTACTAAGCTTTTGTTGACTGTAACTTGATAAGTAGCTACATTATCTCCATTCTTTCCTGAAACTAATATCGTAATCGTGTTCTCACCTTCTTGTAAGTTTTCATTTCCGATTACTTCTACTACATAACTTTCATCTGTTGTTTTTGCTTCTACTTCTAACTTAGTATTTTCTCCAATATATTTAGCTGTGTACTCATAAATGTCTGTCTTAAATTCTGGTGATAAATTTACATTAGCAATTTTTAATTCTACTAATCCGTTTCCTTCTTCCACCTTGTTCGTTTGCTCGTCACTATCTTCCACTTTTTCTTGCTCTTGTTCTTGTTTTACTTCTCGAATAATATTAATAGCATATGTTTTTTGAGTTCCATCCTCTGCTGTTACTACTACCTCAACTTTATTTTCTCCCTTTTCTAGCTTTTTCTTTCCTGCTCCTGTTATTTTTGCTTTTGTATCTTGTGTTTTTGCATATACTTCTACACTGTCTGTATCCTCTGGCACGGCTACTTCATAAGAAGTGGTTGCACTCTTAAACCCACTAAAATCATGTGGTTTAATTCCTAAATCACTTAAATTAGCATTACTTGATTTTTTACCTACTATTTCACTTGAAGTATTGCTTGTATTTCCAGCATTTGTTCCTGTATGGTTTGTTTCGTTTGCTGCTTGTGTATTTATGGTAAATAAACTAATGATTATTATGATAGCAAATGTTATGCTAGCTATTATTTTCTTTTGCATTTTCATAGTTTTTCCTCCGCTTTTCTTTCTTTTTTCTGTCTTATTTTATCATTAGCATTTTTTTTCGTCAACTAATTTTGCTTTTATTCTACAATTTATTTTATTTTTGTGATACAATAAGTTTAGAAAAGGAGTTTATTATGATTGAATTATTGTCACCCGTTGGTGATTTTGAATGTTTAAAAGCTGCCGTGCAAAACGGTGCTGATAGTGTTTATTTTGGAAGTGACACCTTTAGTGCCAGAGCTTTTGCCCATAATTTTAGTAAAGAAGAATTAACCAAAGCTATCTTCTATGCTAAAATTCGAGGGGTAAAAACCAATTTAACATTAAATACTTTAATAAAAGATAGGGAACTGCAAACGGCTTTAGATTTAGCAAAAACAGCTTACCTTGCAGGAATTGATGCCATTATTGTTCAAGACTTAGGCTTAGCTACTAAATTAATGGAACTATTTCCAGATTTACCCATCCATGCCAGTACTCAAAT
>CANEFU010000192.1 GCA_947426875.1 uncultured Clostridium sp. | reverse complement strand
GACAATTTTCGCAATAAATGGCATAATAATAGATAGAAAAAAGGTTGCCAACGGTTCCGGGTTTAAATGGCAACTTTCTAAGTTGCCATTTAAACCCGGAACCGTTGGCAAAAAAGGAGAAAAAAATGAACCGATATTATTTTACCTCAGAAAGTGTAACAGAAGGACATCCAGATAAACTATGTGATACCATATCAGATAGTATTTTAGATGAATGTATAAAACAAGATTCAAATGCTAGAGTGGCGGTAGAAACTTTTGCTTCTAGCAATAAAATAACATTAGCTGGACAAATAACCTTTAAAGGAGAAATTGATTACGAAAAAATCGTAAGAGAAACCATAAAAAACATTGGTTATGGTGATGAAAATATAGATATTGATTATAAAACTTGCCAAATTGATATTAATATTACGAAACAAAGCCCTGACATTGCAATGGGAGTAGATGTAGGGGGAGCAGGTGACCAAGGCATTATGTTTGGCTATGCTTCAGACGAAACCGAAAATTATATGCCATATGCTATTAGTATGGCTCACAAGTTGGCTAGAAGATTAACACAAGTTAGAAAAGAAGAAATTGTCCCTTATTTAAGACCAGATGGAAAGACACAAGTAACGGTAGAATATGTGGATAACAAACCAAAAAGAATTGAAACGATTTTAATTTCTACCCAACATGAAGCAGAAATAGAACAAGAACAACTAAAAAAAGATATTATTGAAAAAGTAATTAAAGAAACTGTGCCAGAAAACATGATAGATGAAAAGACAAACATTTACATTAATCCAACAGGAAGATTTGTAATTGGAGGACCACTAGGAGATACTGGATTAACAGGAAGAAAAATTATCGTAGATACATATGGTGGATATAGTCGTCATGGAGGCGGAGCTTTTTCTGGAAAAGATGCAACAAAAGTAGACAGATCAGCAGCATATATGTTAAGACATATAGCTAAAAGCATAGTAGCAAATAATTTAGCAGAAAAATGTGAAATACAAGTTTCATATGCCATAGGTATGGAAAAACCTCTATCAGTATATGTAAATACATTTGGAACAGGAACGAAATCAGATCAAGAAATAATAAAAATAATTAAAGATAAATTTGACTTAACACCTAAAGGAATTATTCAATATTTGAATTTAAAACAACCAATTTATTCTCAAACAACTAATTATGGTCATTTTGGAAAAGAGAATTTACCATGGGAAAGAATTATAAAAATGTAAAGAAGAAAGAATGAAATCTTTCTTCTTTTGCCAATATTGCTATCATATTGTAAGAAAAGAGGAAAACAATGGGATTAGTCGAGTTAAAAACTAAAATAGAAAATTATAAGCCATATAATGAACAAGAAGAAAAGGACAAGCAAATGATGTTGCAGTATATAAATACTTTTAATAATGTATTAACAAGAGAAAACGAAATAGCACATTTTACAGCTTCTAGTTGGGCAGTCAATAAAGAAAGAACAAAAATGTTGATGATTTATCATAATATCTATCAATCATGGGCTTGGACAGGAGGTCATAGCGATGGAGAAGCGGATTTATTGAAGGTGGCAATCAAAGAATTAAAAGAGGAAACAGGAGTAAAAAATGTAAAAGTACTCAAGGATGATATTTTTTCTTTAGAGGTATTGACAGTAGATGGTCATGTGAAAAAAGGAAAATATGTTTCTTCTCATGTGCACTTAAATGTTACATTTCTTTTAGAGGTGGACGAAAATGAAATGTTACACATAAAAGAGGATGAAAATAGTGGTGTTAAATGGGTTCCAATGGAGGAAATAGACAAGGTATCAAGAGAAACTTGGATAAAAGCAAATGTTTATGCGAAATTAATTGATAAAACTACCAAAATGTGGTAATATACATAAGAAAAAGGAGTTGAAAAATGTACAAAATTAATAAAATACAAAAAGAAAACCAAAGAATACACCGAATAGGAAAAATAATGAGTGTGATTCTTTATATCCTATTAATACCAATCATTCTATTTAATTTCACATTAATCATAAAATCTTTTATTCATCCAAAGGAAACACCAGACTTTTTTGGTTATAAAAGCTTTGTAATTGTATCTGGAAGTATGGAGCCAACTATCATGACAGGAGATGCCATATTAGTTAAAGAAGTACCACAAAAAGAAATCCAAAAAAATGACATTATATCTTTTTCGCAAGGAGAAACCATTGTAACGCATAGGGTAATTGAAATAATAGAAGAAAATGGAATGAAAACATACAAAACACAAGGAGATAACAACAATACAGAAGATAGAGATAAAATCACATATGAGCAAATAGAAGGAAAATATCAATTAAAAATCAATCAATTTGGAACGATAACAGAAATTTTAAAAAGTAAAATCACATTAATAGTATTAATTCTTATGATAGTAGCAACTTACTGTTATAGGGGTAGAGTAGAAAATAGAAAACAGGAAAGAAAAGAAACAAGAAAAAAGTACAAAGAAAAAAGGGAAAGTAAGGAAAAATAGAAAAGTTAATACGAAAGCTCATAAATGATTGATAAATAATAACACTTATGATAAGATATAACGAAATAAAAAGAAAGAGAGGGTATAACTTATGAAAATCACTTTTAAAGGTAAAGAA
>CANEFU010000191.1 GCA_947426875.1 uncultured Clostridium sp. | reverse complement strand
AAATAAATTTCCAAAAAAAACCCGGAACCGATGACAACCTTATTTGCAAAAGCGATGTTTTCCAATTGTTTTTACTAATGGTCTTGACCAAATCCATTTATTGGTCGCTGTTGCTGGATTGAAATAATAAATGCATCCCCCTGTTGGGTCCCAACCGTTTTTTGCATCTTGCGCTGCTTTATATACGGTTGAGCCTTCACTGATTGGTGCATTAATTTGTCCATCTGCTACTGCTGTAAATGCTCCTGATTGATAAATAACGCCTGCTATGCTGTTCGGAAATTGGGAACTTTTTACTCTATTTAAAATAACAGCACCAACTGCCACTTGCCCTTCATATGGCTCTCCTCTTGCTTCTCCATTGATTGCTCTGGCCATTAACTGTATATCGGATGTTCCTGGGGATGCAGCATAACTAACATTTTCTTCTTTCATATCACTTGCTACAAAAATAAGTGATATGATTATGATTAATAAAATTAATAGGATTCCTATCATTTTTATTCCATTTTTCAAAAAATCACCTTCTTTTTCTTATTTTGCTTTTTTCCTTAAAAAATATTCCATTTTTTGAAATTTTATTTTTTTTATGATATAGTAGATTTGCAAATGGGAGGTAATCAAAATATGAAAAATATTTTAATTTTCTATGCTTCTTATGGTGGTGGACATCTAAATGCTGCTAAATCAATTCATGAATACATTTCAAACCATTACGAAAACAACTCCATTGAATTAATTGATTGTATGAAATATGTAAATAAAGCTGTTGAAAAACTTACCACTGCTACCTATCGAGAAGCTGCCAAAAAAGCACCTTGGGTTTGGGGAAAAATTTATAGTAATTCACAAACAGGCCCTCTCGCTCACCTTTCTACAAGGTCTAATAAAATTATGGCCATTAAATTGTTAAAATTATTACGAGAGAAAAAACCAGATTTAATTATTTCTACTCATCCTTTTAGTAGTCAAATGTGTAGCTATTTAAAAAGAAAAGGAAAAATAACAGCAAAAATTGCAACCATTATGACTGATTTTGCTCCACATGACCAATGGCTAGTAGGAAGTGACTTTACTGATTACTTTTTTGTTGCTAATGATAAAATGAAAGATTATTTAGTGCAAAAAAACATTGCCGATAAAAAAGTATTTGTTACGGGAATTCCTTTATCTTCTCGCTTTTTACAAAAATATGATAGAAAAGAAATTTTAGATAATTATCATCTAAAAGAAGGAAAACAAAATATCTTATTTTTTGGTGGTGGAGAATTCGGTTTAGGAAAAAACAGAACTTTTGATATTTTTAATAGTTTAATCAAAAGTTCAAAAGATAGGCAGATAATTGCCATTGCTGGAAAAAATGAAAAAATGAAAACGAAATTTGATGAAATCGTAAAAACCAATCATGCTTCAGGGCGTGTCAGAGTCCTTAGTTTTACCAATCAAATCCCTGAGCTTATGAGTATTTCTGATTTAGTTGTTACCAAGCCTGGCGGTATGACTACAACAGAAAGCTTAGCTTCTAAATTGCCTATGATAATTATTAACCCCATTCCTGGGCAAGAAGAAGAAAATGCTGAATTTCTAGAATCTAAAGGGGTTGGCATTTGGATTAAAAAAGATGATAATATTTCTAAAATCTTAAATCATCTCTTTTCAAATCCGAATACGTTAAATGAAATGAAAAATCAGACCACACTTTTAGGAAACCCAAATTCTACTAAAGATATTTGTGAAATTTTATTCAATACTAAAAAAAGTACATAAATTATGTACTTTTTTATAATTCTCTTCTTCCCTCTAAAGCTTTTGTCAAAGTAATTTCATCAGTGTATTCCAAATCTCCACCAACAGGAATTCCATGTGCTATCCTTGTTACTGTAATTCCTAATGGTTTAATTAATTTTGACAAATACATCGCTGTTGCTTCTCCTTCTACTCTAGGATTCGTAGCCAATATGACTTCTTTTACTTGTCCTTCCATTAATCTGGCTAACAGCTCTTTTATTTTGATATCATCTGGTCCAATTCCATTCATAGGAGATATAGAACCATGTAAAACATGATATACACCTTTAAATTCATGCGTTTTTTCCATTGCTATAATATCCCTTACATCTTCGACAACACATATCATAGAGCTATCTCTTTTGGGATTGCTACAAATAATACATGGGTCTGTATCTGAAATATTATAACATTTGCTACAATATTTTAAATTTTTCTTAGCATTCACAATAGAAGATATAAATTCATTCGTTTCTTCTTCTGAGCTATTTAGGATATAAAAAGCAAGCCTTGCGGCTGTTTTATGCCCAATGCTTGGTAATCTTTCAAAACTCTCAATTAGTTTTTCAATAGATGGTGAGTATAATGACATGTTACATCAACCCCGGTATATTGAATTTTCCTAGTTGTGCTGCTTGCTCACTATCTACTTTTCTTAATGCTTCATTCACACATGTCAAAATTAAATCTTCTAGCATTTCTACATCTTCTGGGTCTACTACCTCTGGTTTTATTTTTATTTCTTTGATTGTTTTTTCTCCTGATACTTTTACTGTAATAGCTCCTCCTCCTGCTGATGCATCAAATTCTTTGCTTGCTAATTCTGCTTGTGATTTTT
>CANEFU010000190.1 GCA_947426875.1 uncultured Clostridium sp. | reverse complement strand
ACAAGAAGATATAAAACCAGCCAATAAAAAGATGATTATTTTAAACTTTGCATTAATCATAGTTATTTTTGTTGGTTTATTTATCTATATGATAAATGTGGATGGAATGGATAATATAATACAGATATTACAACAAGTAAATTATAAATGGGTAACCTTAGGAATTGTCTGTTTGCTCATTCATTGGTTATCAGAAGCTAGTGTATTACATTTAGCATTAAAGAAAATGTATCCAAATCAGAAATTTACGAATTCACTAAAAGTATCAATGATAGGACAATTATTCAACAATATTACACCCTTTTCATCTGGTGGACAGCCAATGCAAGCTTATGAATTAACGAAAACAGGAAAAAGAGTAAGTGACTCACTATCTGCTATGGCAATAAAATTTATTATTACACAAACAGCGTTAGTAACAAGCACATTAATTGTAGTATTATTTGAATTTCAGTTTTTTGCAGAACTGATGAAGGAATATATTTGGTTAGCTATCGTAGGATTTGCTGTTAATATATTAGCTATCATAGTAGTGTTGTTAGCAGGAATTAAGAAAAAAGTTATTACATTTTTCACAACACCAGTTATAAGGCTATTAGGAAAAATGCATATCTTTAAAAATCCAGAAGAAACGATAGAAAAATTAGATAATAGTATCGAGCACTTTAGAGAGCAATTTCTATTTATGAAATCAGAAAAAAAGATGGTAATAAAAATGTTTCTAGTAGCAGTAGTACAAAGCTTTGCTTATTATTCTATCACCTATATGGTATATCGTGCCTTTGGAAACACAGGAATCAGTTTCTGGCAAATCATACCAACACAAGCATTTTTACTACTAATTATGACATTTATACCAACACCAGGCTCAGGACTAGGAGCAGAAGGGGGATTTTACTTATTATTTAACACCATCTTCAAAGAAGGAACCATCAACATGTCAATCTTATTCTGGAGAATGTATACTTTTTATTTACCAATCATGATAGGAGCTCTATTCTTAGTACCAACAAACAAGAATAAGGATTTGGGGACGGCCCCAAAATCCTCATTTTAAAAATTAAGATAAATCGCTATAAAAGTTATTATAGATAGGTCAAGGGAGAAATAAAAATGGAAGCATTAATTATAGCAGGTGGAGAAATCAATATTGAGAGTTTAGAGAAATATTGGAAAGAGAACAAGGAAAAAAATATCATTGCTGTTGATAAAGGGCTAGAAGCTTTATATCAACTTAGTATCGTGCCAAATCATGTGGTAGGAGATTTTGATTCTGTTTCTACAGAAATATTAGAATATTATAAAAAGAATCCTCAAATTGTTTTTCATAACTATAATTCTGAAAAAGATAATACGGATACTGATATTGCTTTAGAGCTGGCTATTAGCTTAAGAAGTTCTGCTATTACAATAGTAGGAGCTCTTGGAAAAAGAATGGACCATGCTTTAGCCAATATACATATTCTCAAAGAAGCATTAGAAGAAGGAATTCCGTGTGAGATATTGGATGAACATAATCGAATTTATTTAATAAAAAATAAAATTAAGATGAAAAAAAATCAAACTTATGGAAAATATATTTCATTGATACCTTTGACCAGTACAGTAGAAGGTATTACCTTAACTGGATTTAAATATCCATTAGTAGACGATTCTTTAGCAATTGGAAAAAGTTTAGGAATTAGTAATGAGATGATAGAAGAAGAGGCTACGATTAAGATAAAAAAAGGTATTTTAATTATAATAGAAAGCAGGGATTAAGGAGTACTCCTTAATCCCTGTTGGTAATTTCTTCTAAATCTAAAAGTTCTTGCCATCTAGCATCTACTTCTTTTTGGAATTCTTCTATCATCCATTCATTACCTGGTTTAAACATATGTTTAAATCTTTTTTGTGGTTTTAAAAATTCTTCCACTGGTAATTTTTTAGCAGGTTTGTAATTGATTTTATAAACACCATCAATTACTTCATATAAAGGCCAGTAACAAGTTTCAACAGCTAATTTATTAATTTGCATTAATTGGTCAGTTGGATATCCCCATCCTCTAGGACATGGAGCCATTACATTTAAGAAAGCTGGTCCTTCTGTATAAATAGCCTTCTCTGCTTTTTCATATAGGTCTTTAAAGTTCATATAACCAAGAGTTTGTGCAACATATGGAATGTGATGTCCTACCATAATTTTGGCTAAATCTTTTCTAGACTGCATTTTTCCAGGAATTACTTTTCCAGCAGGTGAAGTTGTCGTATCTGCAAATTTTGGAGTAGCAGATGAACGTTGAATACCAGTGTTCATATAAGCACCATTATCATAACAGACATAAACCATATCATGACCACGTTCCATAGCTCCAGATAAACTTTGTAGACCGATATCATAGGTTCCACCATCTCCACCAAAAGCGATAAATTTTGTGTCACCTTCTGGTAATTTTCCTTGCTTTTTCATAGATTGGTAAGCTGCTTCTGCTCCTGCTAAAGTAGCTCCTGCACATTCAAATGCTGTATGAATAAAAGAATCTGTCCATGCTGTATATGGGTATATGAATGTTGAAACTTCCATACAACCTGTTGCATTGCATATTACTGCATGATCTTCTGGTTTTAGTGCTCTTAGTATCATTCTTCCTACTACTGGAGCTC
>CANEFU010000189.1 GCA_947426875.1 uncultured Clostridium sp. | reverse complement strand
CCATCTTTTTTGACAGGAGAAATTGGATTATTTACTATTTCACATAAATTAATTGATATTTTACATAAAATATGGTAAAATATAAGTATAAAAAATTTAAAGGAGGTATCTTATTATGAAGGTACGGAAATTAACAATGTTACTAATGGTTATGCTTGTTATGTTGAGTTTAACAGGCTGTTTGGGAGACAAGGAGGAGGAAAAAGAAGTGTTTACGCTTCAAAAAATGGAGAGCTTTTCTGTAGAAAAGGAGAAGATTCCATGTCAGGTACCAATGTATGAGAAAGGTACGGCGGCATTTAACAAGCCGATTGAGCTCTATCAAGAGCCGAATGCTCAGAACGCTACTATCAACTTTTCTTATACAGGAAAAGACGGAGAAGTGATTGCAAAGGTAAAAGATGGCATAGTCATAGAGACAAATGAGAACATGCCAGGCGTGGAAAAGACGAATATCGTAGGAGATATTTCAACATTTCAATTGCAGATAACGCCACAGACCGAAAGCGTAACTGTATTGTATGAACTAGAAATAAAGGAAGGAAAGAAAGGGAAGACGAGTCGATTTATTGCCTTCCGTATAGTTCCTAAAATGGAACCGCCAGAGTAATAGGCATTTTGCCCTCATATGAGGGCTTTTTGCTTTTTATGGAGAAAATAGCTTGAAAAAATAAAAAAGGAATGATAAGATAAAAAATAATGAAATTATTTTATAAATTAGGAGAAAAGTATGCTATCGATTGAAAACTTAGAAAAGGAATTAAAAAGTGAAAAATTACAAAGTTTATATCTTTTATATGGAGAAGAGCTATTTTTGTTGGAAACTTCTTTAAAAAAGATAAAAAAACTATTTGGAGAGTGCATAAAAGGAATTAATTATATTACGATTGATGAAACAAACTGCAATGAATTGATAGCAGATATCGAAACGCCAAGTTTTGGCTATGAAAGGAAATTGATTATTGCAAGAAATACAGGGCTATTAAAAAAAGAAGGAAAGAGAAAAAATGCAGAATTAGCCAAGTTAAAGGAAAAAATAACCACTTATTTAAAGGAGAACAAAGATGTCATAAAAACGAGTGTAGTATTAGTTTTTGTAGAGGAAGAAGCAGATAGTAAACAAGAATTATATACCACAATTGATACACTAGGGATAGTATGTAAATTTGATTATCAGAAGCCAATACAAATTGAAAAAAGAATGAAAGGAATTTGTAATCATTATCAAGTAGCAATTGATGACAGTACCTTGCGATATTTTATGGAAGCTTGTGGCACGAATATGCAAGAATTGATTAATGAGATACGAAAATTAATTGAATATGCAGGTAAAGGGGGAAAAATACAAAAAGAAGATATTGACAAATTAGCCATTAAAAAACTAGAAAGTGTCATTTTCGATTTAACAGATTCGTTAGGAAAAAAAGAAATTGCCAAAGCATTAGAAGTTTTAAAAAATTTGATTTATGCCAAAGAACCACTACAAAAAATATTAATTACTTTATATAATCATTTTAAAAAATTATATTTAGTAAAGCTAGCATTAAAATATAATAAAGATATCATAAGCAGTTTAAACTTAAAACCAAATCAAACTTTTTTAGTGAATAAATATAAAACACAAGCGAGATATTTTGAAGAAAGAGAATTACGAAATATTTTGCAAAATTTAATGGATTTGGATTATAATTATAAAAATGGCTTGATTGATTTGCAAATTGGTTTAGAATCGATTCTTTGTAAATATTGTAGTCCTAAAATTTAATAAATAGAAAGTAAAAACAAGAAAAAGTTGATTTTATGGAATCATATTTCTTGTTTTTTTGCTTTCTATCCTAAAACTTAAAATCAAAAATAAAATTCCAAAAATGTATAATAAATAAAGTTAATGATAAAAATAGTAAAAAGAAAATTTTTATGATTAAGGTGAGAATATGTTAAAAAATAAAAAGAAGATTATCATAGGAATGATAGGATTAATAGTAATTGCAATTACTATAGTTGCTCTATTTTTTGAAAACCAATCGGTAGAAACTTTATCGAAATATGGCTCAAGAGGAAATGAAGTAACGCAAATACAAACCAAATTAAAAAGATGGGGCTATTATAGTGGGAATGTAGATGGGATTTATGGAACACAAACCCTAAATGCGGTAAAATATTTTCAAAGAAAAAATGGCTTAACAGTAGATGGAATTGCAGGACCAGCTACTTTAAAAGCAATGGGAATTTATAATTCTAGTTCAACATCAACAGGCTCTAGTTTAAGCAATTCTAGTAATGTGAATTTATTAGCCAAACTTATTTATGGAGAAGCAAGAGGAGAACCATATACAGGGCAAGTAGCAGTAGGAGCAGTTGTTATGAATCGAGTAAAAAGTAGCTCCTTTCCAAACAGTATATCAGGTGTAATCTATCAATCTGGAGCGTTTGATGCTGTAAGAGATGGACAAATCAATTTAGCAGCAGACACAACAGCCAAAAAAGCAGCACAAGACGCCATAAATGGATGGGACCCTAGCTATGGAGCAATCTATTACTTTAATCCATCCACAGCAACAAACAAATGGATATGGTCAAGACCAATGACAGTAACTATAGGTAGACACAGATTTTGTAAATAATGTCGTATTGGGGACGTGTGGTTTGGCACCTTGTT
>CANEFU010000188.1 GCA_947426875.1 uncultured Clostridium sp. | reverse complement strand
TATTATAATAGTTTGTAATATTTCTACCTTTCCTGTAAATTGATAAATTGTTTTATTTAATATATTTTCTCTTTCCATTTTCTCTCCTCTTTCTTTTTTATTTTTTCCTATTATATCGAAAAAACTTCAAAAAGTCTATACCTAAATCTCCAAAATATCGGTATGTAAAATTTTAGCAGTTATTGAAATAATAACTGCCTTAATTTACTTATTAAAAATTTCATGTTCATCATATTTTTCAGGCTTTAAGCCAAGTCTTATTTTCATATAACTAATTAGCCCTATTGTGGTAATTAATAAAATAATTCCTACAATAATCATACTATTGGCTGTATTGGTTATTCGTAGTAAGTAAGAACCTAAAAAGCTAATAATTGCTCTTAACACATTTCTACTAATTGCATTTAATGCATAAATCTGTGTTAATATTCTTTCATCGGCAAAATTCCCTAAATATCTTGTTGTTAAAACTTCACTCATTCCTTTTGAAAAATTAACAATTACACAACAAATGATAATGATTCCTAGTGTTATGTTATAGGAAACATTGATAGCTCCTGTTATACCAGCTATTAAAATAGAAATCGTAACTAGTAACAAAATGGTAGATAAGGATTTATTTCGAAAACGATTATGAAATCGAATTTGATTTTTAGAGCCCATAGAAGAAGCTACTCCAACAATAGCTGCTACTATTGTAATAATTTGCTCTGGTGTTCCTATGTCTACTAACAAACTACTTCGATAGGTTCCCATCAAGCAAAAAATCCCCCATGTAATGCCACAATATAAAAATAAGCTTCTTAATCGTTGTGATTTGATAATAAATTTTATTCCTTCCATTAATTCTTGCATATATTTTTTCGTTGATACTTTTTCTGTTTGTTGTTCTTTCTCTTTCTCAATATCTCTAAATCCTAATGATATTCCTGTTGCTAATACGGTAAAACATAAACTAATTACCATAGGAATATAAGGATTTACCACATATAAAAATCCAGAAAAAACAGAGCTAGCAGCATTCAATAAAAAATAATCTTTATATCCCTTCCCTTCTATTTTAGCAAATATTTCTCCTTGCTTTTTGGTTTCTGGGATGGAATATTGAATCAATGCCTTGTCTGATATGTCTTTCAAAGAAAAACATATCGCACTTATAAATTGTGCAAAAAGCAAGGTTCCTAAATTTGCACAACACATAATTAATACAACAAATATTCCATTAAATATATTAGCTAAAATGGTACATTTTCTAGTTCCTAATTTATCTACTACAATACTCGCTGGTATTTGGAAGATTATCATAAATATCGCATAAAAGGCTGAGCTTAATACAACATCAGCACTACTTATGTGTTTTACTTGTGTTAGAAATAAAAATTCAATCGCATAATAAAATATCAAATCTAATGATACAGCCCTGTACAGAGAATATATTTTCATATTTTGTTTTCTTGCTTCTACTACTTCTTTTTCCATTTGTATGTTTCTCCTTTGTTTTCTAATTTCTTCTTTTTAATCTTGGTATTTGTATGTTACTTCTTCCAATTCTTAAAAATTCCTCTAATGTTTTTGTCATCATTTTTTTCGTATCTAAGTCTAAGTTTTGGTATGTTTTTATTATTGTTTTCGCATTTGAAAACGCTTTACTACTTATATCTGATAATGTTTCTGCTTGTGTCGCATTTAATATTTCAAATAAAGTATCCATAAATTTTCCTCTTTGCTCTGGGCTTACTTCTTTTAGCCAATTCGTTATGGTTTTATCAAAAAATTCGCTAGAATTGGTCAATTCTGCTTTTACAAATTCTCCTCCTAATACTTGCCATGAATATAAATCATGTTGCATAATTCCCGTTTGTGTACTTCTTAAAATCGTCGTTTCTTCTTTATGATTTAATAATCTTCCTATAATAGAGGTTTGTGGAATATAGGTGTGTACTTTATCTAATATGTTTTGATACTCTCTACTTTCGATTACTTTATCACAAAATCCTGGTCCATCATTATTATAAACATTAATGATTCTTTTTTGTACTTTTGGCTGGCTAAAAGCGGCTGCATAAACAGCTAAGTTTCCACCTTTAGAATGTCCTCCTACTCGAATTTTACCTTTATATTGTTTTGCCACTTTTTCTAAGTATTCTACACTATCTGTTTGTGCTGGCACCAACTCACTAAAGCTCATATTAAAGTCTTCTTTCCATCCTACAATGGCATTGTCAGTTCCTCTAAATGCTACATAGATGGTACCATCTTCCATCAGTATCGTTATGGCTGAAAATTGCTTTTCTTGAGCAATATCAATTTTGTTACTATAATTAGTAAGCTTCATATTGCCAAATCTTACACTATTAGCAAGTGCTGGATATAAATCAATATCTTCTTGTTGTAAAATTCTTCCTGTTGTTCCCCTTTCTTGATATCTTTGATAGGCTTCTTGAATGGTTATTTCCTCGTCTTCTTTTAAATAGTCATCAAATGGGAAATAAGATAATCTTGCTAAAATTAGATTATCAATTTCATTAAATTCTACTTGTTCTAATTTTAAATCTCTCCACTTTAAATAATCAAAGATATTTGACATTTCCTTCTCCTATTTATTGATAAATTTTATGATTTGTTCTGCTAATATTTCTTCTTTTCCCGTATAGCTATGAT
>CANEFU010000187.1 GCA_947426875.1 uncultured Clostridium sp. | reverse complement strand
AAAAGAAGTAGAGCCATGGGCAGGAAGATTTGTAAGAGATTGTAATGAAGACATCTGCCAATGGTTAAAAGAAGAAAACAAATTATTTAGCAAAGAAAAACATATGCACTCTTATCCACATTGCTGGAGATGTGACACACCACTTCTTTACTACCCAAAAGAGAGTTGGTTTGTGGCTATGAGCAAACTAAGAGATGAGTTAGTTGCTAATAATAATAAAGTAAATTGGTATCCAGATACCATTCGAACAGGTAGATTTGGAAAATTCTTAGAAAATGTAATTGATTGGGGAATTTCAAGAGATAGATATTGGGGAACACCACTTCCTGTTTGGACATGTGAAGATGAAAATTGTGGACATCAAGAATGTATTGGTTCTATTGAAGAATTAAAAGAAAAAGGAATTGACGTGCCAGAAGAAATTGAGTTACACAAACCATATATTGATAATGTCGATTTAAAATGTCCAAAATGTGGTAAGAAAATGCACAGAGCAAAAGAAGTAATTGACTGTTGGTTTGATTCTGGTTCTATGCCTTTTGCACAATGGCATTATCCATTTGAAAATAAAGAAATGTTTGACAACAATTTCCCAGCAGGTTTCATTTCAGAAGCAGTTGACCAAACAAGAGGATGGTTCTATACCTTAACAGCAATAGGAACAGCACTATTTGGAAGAAGTCCATTTGAAAACTGTATTGTGTTAGGACATGTATTAGATGAAAAAGGACAAAAAATGTCTAAATCCAAAGGAAATGGTGTAGACCCTATGACATTGTTAGATACGGTTGGTGCAGATGCAACAAGATGGCACTTCTATACCGTAAGTGCGCCATGGCTTCCAACAAGACTAGGTTTAAACAATGTGCAAGAAACACAAAGAGGTTTCTTAAGTACACTATGGAATGTATATTCTTTCTATGTTTTATATGCAGAAATTGACCAATTTAATCCATTAACATACAAAGATTTCAAACCAACTAATATCATGGATAAATGGATTATTTCAAAATTAAATACTTTGGTAAAAGAAGTAGATGAAAAACTAGAACATTATGATATTACAACAGCAGCTCTACAAATAGAAGCTTTTACAGATGAGCTTTCTAATTGGTATGTTCGTAGAAATAGAGAAAGATTCTGGGCACAAGAATTAACAGACGAAAAAATAGGAGCATACTGCACATTATATCAAGTATTGACAACTTTAGTGAAAGTAGCAGCACCATTTGTACCATTTATGGCAGATGAAATTTATCAAAATTTAGTAGCTAATTTAGATAAGCAGGCTCCAGAAAGTGTTCATTTATGCTTATGGCCAGAAGTAGATGAAAAATCAATTAATAAAGAGTTAGAAGCAGAAATGGATTTAGCTTATCAAATTGTAAGACTTGGTAGAAGTGCAAGAAATTCAGCGAATATCAAAAATAGACAACCACTTTCTAAAATGTTAATTTCAATTGATACCTTACCAGAATATTATGCAGACATTGTAAAAGAAGAGTTAAATATAAAAGATATCGATTTTGGAGCAGAAATGTCAGAATATGTTAATTTTGAAATTAAGCCAAACTTGCCAGTATTAGGAAAAGAATATGGAAAATTAATACCAAGAATCAGACAAGAAATAGCAGCAAGAAATCAAATGGATTTAGCCAATAGTGTAAAAAATGGTGGTATCGAATACATTGAAATTGATGATACACAAATTGGTTTAAATGCAGAAAATCTATTAGTTACTATGCAAGGAAAAGAAGGATTTGCCTTTAGTGGTGAAGGAGAAATAGGAGTGGTCTTAGATACTCATATTTCACCAGAATTAAAAGAAGAAGGACAGGTAAGAGAAATTTTATCAAAAGTTCAAAATATGAGAAAAGATAAAGGCTTTGAAGTATTAGACAATATCAATCTTTATGTGGCAGGAAATAGTATGCTAGAAGAGGTAATTAAAAAGAATGAAGAATTGATTAAACATGATACCTTAGCAGTTAATGTTCTTTATAACGAAAATAGAAATTCATATACAGAAACTAATATTAACGGTGAAAGCTTAAAGATTGATGTAGAAGTGATAAAATAAAAAAGGAGAGAATAATGGAAGAAGTATTAAAAAAATTAGAAGAATTAGGAATTCAATATGAGTTGATAAAACATGCCCCAGTTTATACCATAGAAGACATGAATAATTTGCCACCAGATACCTTTAAAGGGGCAGAAATCTGTAAAAATTTATTTATAAGAGACCAAAAAGGAAAAAGACATTTTCTAGTTATCCTTTGTGGCGACAAACAAGCAAGTATGGAAAAAATACAAGAGCAAGCTTATAGTACGAGATTAAGCTTTGCATCAGCTGAAAGATTACAAAAGCATTTAGGACTAGAAGCAGGACATGTAAGCCCAATGGGACTTATCAATAACCCAGAAAAAACAGTAGAAGTCTTATTAGACAAAGATTTAAAAGAAAAAGAAAAATTAGCTTTTCATCCAAATACTAATGAAGCAAGTATCTTAATTACATTTGATGATTTAAAGAAATTTTTAGATAGTTGTGGACATGAGGTGGAATTTATTAAAATATAGAGAGAAAGATTGGGTAGAAGTGCGAGTTTAAAGGTTGCCAATCATTCCGGGTTTAAATGGCAAGAGAAAAATCTCTTGCCATTTAA
>CANEFU010000186.1 GCA_947426875.1 uncultured Clostridium sp. | reverse complement strand
TATTTAATGCTATTTTATTACAGTTTGTTTCATATTTTATAGTCATAATAAAATCAATTGCTGACTGAACATCTTTTATTATAAGTTCATTACTATTAACTACTACTATATCATTTATAATTTTTGTTTCCATTTTCTATCACTCCTCAAAATTGTAATTTATCGAAAGGACTAAAACTATTAATCTATTATTCATTATTCTTTATCCACCTGGTGGTTCATACATCTCTATTGAAGTAGACTTTACTTTACTATTCTCATCAAACTCTACATATAGTTTATAATATGTATGTCCACCAAATCCCACATAACTAGTTGTTTCTCCAGCATCATATCTATAAACACTATCATGAACTTCTGTACTTTCAGGTTTTCCTAATTGTGTAATAACTTCTTCTTTTGATAGTCCCATAAGTTTTTCACTATCATTAATTTTTTGAATTTTTATATAAGTGTCATCTGGTCTTGCACTTATATATTTATACCATATAGGTTCGAATATCGTAGATATACACATAGTAATAACTATAGCAGATATACAAATTGCTATTCTATCTTGTACTACTACTTTTCTTCTTATTACGAATATTGCTATAATAGATATTATTATACCAATTACATATGGTAAAAAACTTACTGTCAAAAAGAAAAGTAAAATAAATCCAAAGATACCTAGATTTTGCATTATTATTTTTATAATTACTATTATTAATGGAAAAACAATTTTTATCTTATTCTTTTCTTTTATACCTTTATAAAATACATATATGCAAAAAATAATTAATAGAATTTTTGCTATATCCTTTAAAATCATAATTCTATTCCCCCATGCAAATTACTAATTATCGCTTTTATTATAACATTATTTGTAAAAAAAAATATATAAAAATAGCAAAAAACCACTTAAAGTAGATTTACTTTAGGTGATTTTTATCATTTCTATTCATCTATTGTTGATATACCAAGTGTTATTTCTTCTAATACATCTAGTAATACACTTACCGTATCTAGTGCTGTAAAAATTGGAATGTTATTTTCAACGGCACATCTTCTAATCATCGCTCCATCTGTTTCTTGGTCAATATTATCAAGATTTCTAGTATTAATAACATAATTCACATAGCCTTTTCTCATTGACTCTAATATCTCTTCACTACCTTCACTGATTTTCTTTTTCACCCTCGTTCTTATGCCATGCTCTTTTAAGAATTGAGCGGTTCCTTTGGTTGCTTCTATATTAAATCCTAAATTATAGAATCTTCTAATCAATGGAAGTGCCTCTTCTTTATCTTTATCCGCTATTGTCAAGAAAATCGTTCCATAATTGGCTAAACGCATTCCAGAAGATTGAAGTGCTTTATAAAGTGCTCTTGTTAATTTTTTATCATAACCAATGGCTTCACCCGTTGATTTCATTTCTGGTGAAAGACAAGCATCTAGTCCTGTTAATTTAGAGAATGAAAAGGCTGGTGCTTTGACATACCATTTTTCTTTTTCTTTTGGATATACTTCCTTTATTCCTTGCTCTTTTAACGTCTTTCCAAGCATAACTAAAGTTCCTATATCAGCTAAAGAATATCCTGTTGATTTAGATATAAATGGTACCGTTCTTGATGACCTTGGATTAACTTCTATTACATATACGTTTTCCTCTTTGTCTACAATAAATTGAATATTGTATAATCCTACAATTCCTATTCCTAATCCAAGTTTTACTGTATATTCTAATATCGTTTGCTTTGCTTTTTCACTAACACTAAAGGTAGGATAAATACTAATACTATCTCCTGAATGGATTCCTGTTTTTTCAACATGCTCCATAATTCCTGGTACAAATACATCGGTTCCATCACATACAGCATCTACTTCTAGTTCTTTTCCAATGATATATTTATCCACTAAAACAGGTTGTTTCTTGTTTACCTCTACGGCTGTTTTTAAATACTTCTCTAAAGCCTTTTTGCTAGAAACAATTTGCATAGCTCTTCCACCTAATACATAACTTGGTCTTACTAAAACAGGATATCCTATTTCTTGTGCTACTTTGATACCATCTTCTATGTTAGTTACTGCCTCGCCTCTCGGTTGCAATAAGTTTAACTTTTTCATAACTTTTTCAAAAGCATCTCTATTTTCTGCTTTTTCGATTGCATTTACATCGGTTCCAATGATTTTTACTCCTAATTTTGAAAGTGGCTCTGCTAAGTTAATCGCTGTTTGTCCTCCTAAAGCAGCAATAACTCCTTCTGGTTTTTCTAAGTCAATAATGTTCATAACATCTTCTACTGTTAGTGGTTCAAAATATAATTTATCACTTGTTGTGTAATCCGTTGATACCGTTTCTGGATTGTTATTAATGATAATTGCTTCATAACCTGCTTCTTTAATCGTTTTGATAGCATGTACTGTTGAATAGTCAAATTCTACCCCTTGTCCAATTCTGATTGGGCCTGCTCCCAATACAATTATTTTCTTTTTCTCACTTACAATAGACTCATTTTCTTCTTCATAAGTAGAATAGAAATATGGTACATAGCTTTCAAATTCACTACTACAAGTATCTATCATTTTGTAAACAGGATAGATATTTTCTTTTTTTCTTAGTAAGTAGATGTCTTCTTCTGCCATCTTCCAAACTTTCGCAATATATTTATCACTAAATCCCATTTTCTTTACTTGTTTTAGAACTTCTATATCGCCAATGTTTTCTGCTAAATATTTTTCTGTTTTGATAATATTCTTAATTTTCTCTAGGAAA
>CANEFU010000185.1 GCA_947426875.1 uncultured Clostridium sp. | reverse complement strand
AGAATTTAAGTCAAGGAAATCGGAGCCATTATAAGAACTTCTGCACAAAATAAAGAAAAAGAAGTGGTTGAAGATATTAAAAGAGTTGAAAAAAAATGGAATGATATTATACAAACAAGTGTTAATCCAGAATTAAAAAAAGCAAAAATGCTTTATAGAAGTGAGAATATCATAGAAAAGATGTTGCTAGATTTAGTCGATAACCCAGTAGAAAAAATAACGGTTAATAATAAGGAAGTAAAAAAAGAACTAGAGAATTTCAAAACAGAAAATAAAGAATATGGTAAATTAGAAATTATTGAAAAAGAGGAAGAGAATTTATTTAATATTTATGAACTAGAGAAACAAATTGAAAAGATAAAGAATAGAAAAATTTGGTTAAAATGTGGAGGTTTTATTACCATTGATAAGACAGAAGCACTAACAGCTATTGATGTAAATACCGGTAAGTATACAGGAAATCACAATTTGGAACAAACTGTTTATAAAGTAAATACAGAAGCAACAGTAGAGATTGCAAAACAATTGCGATTGAGAGATATTGGAGGCATTGTTATTATTGACTATATTGATATGATAAATCAAGAAAATAAAGAAAAAATAGAGAAGCTTTTGAAAAAGGAATTAAAGAAGGATAGAACCAAGACACAGGTAGAAGGTTTTACTAAATTAGATTTGATGGAGCTAACGAGAAAACATATTTGTAGTCATAAGGATTAAAAGGAGCAAGAATGAAAGTAGGATTTGTAAATTTAGGTTGTAGTAAAAATTTAATTGATACAGAGGCAACGATTGGATTATTTCAAAAAAATAAATTTGAAATCGTAAATGATGAAACAAAGGCAGAAGTTATTGTTATTAATACTTGTGGTTTTATTGATTCAGCAAAAGAAGAAGCCATTAATACGATTTTAGAAATGGCAGAATATAAAAAGGGAAAATGCCAATATTTGATTGTTATGGGATGTTTAGTGCAAAGGTATTACGAAGAGTTAGTAAAAGCACTGCCAGAAGTAGATTTATTTATCAAAATAGAAGAATATGACAAATTGTGGGATAAAATTGAGGATTTAATAAAAAGGAACAGGGTAGTAAAAAGCCAGAAAAAAGCAAGCAAAAAAATAATGGATATTCCGAAAATGCCAATGTTAAAACAAGAGGAATTTTTAAATAGAACCATTACAACAGGAAACACATATGCCTATTTAAAAATAGGAGAAGGATGTAGCAATCAATGTACTTATTGTGCTATTCCTTATATACGAGGACCATTTGTTAGTAGGAAAAAAGAGGATATAATAGAAGAAGCAAAGAAATTAGCTAAGCAGGGGATAAAAGAATTAATCATCATTGCACAGGATACTACCAAATATGGCATTGATTTATATGGAGAAAGTAAGTTAGCAGAATTACTACAAGAAATTCATCAAATAAAAGAAATTAAATGGATTCGTTTTTTATATTCTTATCCAGAAGGGATTACAGAAGAATTAATAGAGGTAGTAGCAAAATATCCTAAAATAGCTAACTATTTTGATATACCAATTCAACACATATCAGATAGTATTTTAAAGAAAATGAATCGAAGAACTTCTAAAAAACAAATAGAAGATTTAATCGAAAAAATAAGAAATAAAATTCCAGAAGTGACACTAAGAACAAGCTTGATTGTTGGATTCCCAGGGGAAACAAAGGAGAATTTTGAAGAATTACTAGCATTTGTAAAAACTGCTAAATTTGATAAATTAGGAGCTTTTCCATATTCCAAAGAAGAAGGAACACCAGCAGCCAAGTTACCAAATCAAATTCATGGGAACACGAAAAAAGCAAGGTATAACCAAATTATGAAAATACAACAAGAAATCTCAAGGCAAAATTTAGAGAAAAAAGTAAACAAGGAATATGAGGTATTAGTTGAAGATATTTCTTTTGATGGAAAGTATTATATCGGAAGAACCATGCAAGATGTTCCAGACATAGATGGATTGGTATATATTAAAAATGACGATTTGGAAGAGAAAAAAAGAATAGGAAGTTTTTTGAATTGTAAGGTTACCAATATAAGCAATTATGATTTAATGGCAGAAATCAAATAAAATCACAGAGGTGAAAAAATGCAAATTTTAGGTAAAGTTCAGATACAAGGAAAAGAAAAACCAATACTATTAAAAGAAGAAGATGAATTTTTTAAATATTATAGTTTAGATTTAATTGGTGCTTATGCACCCAAAATAGAAGAGCAAAAGATTGTTTTCAAACAAGATGTTGAAATAGACAAAGAAAAAAAGATAGAAATTGTAAAACTATTAAATGATAAAATTACACACAAAATGTTACAAAAAGATAATCTAATTCAAATAATAGCAGAAATTGAAATAGAGGAAGAAAAGAAAGAATTATTAGTGCAAAAAGAAGGAGAAATGCTAAAATACTATTTTATGAATTTGATAGGGGTATATACGCCTAAAATGCCTGGAGAAACGATTATATTTAAGCAAGATACCTTAGAAAATGAAGTGGCTACTGATATAAAAGATAATGTACAAAAAAATAAAATATCTCCTACAGAAAAAGAACAGATACAACAATTTTTAGAAAGAATAAAAATAAAAGATACGCTGGAGAAAACACCCTATAATCAGCAGATAAAAACAGAAAAAACAGGACAAAAGAGGGAATTAAAACAAGAGGAAAAGGAGAAACGAGGAAAAGATGATTTGCAAAGAAAAGCAAAGCAATCAGAAAAAACAACCAATAAAGTAGGGG
>CANEFU010000184.1 GCA_947426875.1 uncultured Clostridium sp. | reverse complement strand
TTATAATAGACATCTCATACTTATTGGATATCAAATTTTTGTTGTGTTACCATTACGTTATCCCACATTTGAACTTTAGCACCATTGGCAACAGAACCACCATCGATATCAAAAAGCTTTTTTGTATTCGCTACACTAAATATTCTATACGTTCCATCTTCTGCTGATTGTGTTCCTTTTTCTGCTTCACATTTCTCAAATACAAATTTTTGAGCAGAGGAAGCATTAGAAGTATAAACCTGTATATTAGCTCCTACCGCCGTATTACCTGCTACAATATCTAATGCAAGTCCACTTGCTTTCGACAAAATCGTATATGTCTTGTCGGTATTTGCTGAAATAATCCATCTTTGTGCTTGTGAACCATTATAATCATATTGTTGAATAAGGGTTCCACTTTTATTCATTCCGCCTTTAATATCGATTGATTTTCCGGTGTGTAAAAGAGTAATGGCATAAGTTCCATCATTTTGGTAAGCTACTCTAAATTTTTGATTTGCTTGATTGTTGTTCATCGCTGTTCTCAAATTTACTTGATTAGCCGTTTCTTTATTGGGTACTTCTAATAAACGATTATTAGCCACTTTTGAATAAATTTTATAAATTCCATCTTCTATGGTCTTCTTTCCTTCTATCGTTGGTCGTGATGGTGTCGAACTTTGTTTAACCTCTTCTATTTTGAATTTTTGTGCTTTGGTTCCATTTCCTGTATACATTTGGATATTAGCACCATTTTTAGCTACTCCAGTAGCTACATCAACATATAATTGATTACATTTTGAAATGATATTATAATAGTTATTTCCTAAATCTTTTAAAATCCACTTTTGTGCATCTGTTGTGTTAGCTTGATATTGCCATATATTGGTTCCTGGTTTCTTTTCTCCGTCCTGCTACATCTAATGCTTTATTGGAATGTTTTGCTATGATACTATAACAATTATTTCCTAAATATTTAATAACAAATACCTGTTGTGGTACTTTTGCTTCTTCAAATAGTTGCACATTTGCCCCATTGGCTTTTGAACCACCTGCTATATCTAATACATATTTGGTATTAACAGCAGAGCGAATCGTATACTCTCCATTTTTTAGTGTTTGCGAAGAGTTGGTTTGCACCATCGCTTCTTCCTTTGCTAAGGAAACTGCTTGATAGTACAAACCAACCCCTATTAGAATAGTTATTATACATCCTATTATTTTATACTTTTGATTTTTTCTCATTTCTTATTTTCCCCCTTTTTGCTATATATCCTATAAAAACGATTCCCGTTATGACAGATATGCCAGCACTTATCTTACCAGCTGAGGTTCCTTTATAACGTACTTTAACTTCTCCTGTTTCTCCCTCTGGTATTTGGATGCTAATAAAGCCATGCTCTGATTCTTGATAAGAAATTTTTTCTCCTTTGAAAGTAACTTGGTATCCTAAATAGTAAATATAAGGCAACTCTAAATAACTTCCTTGTTTATTTTCTTCTATAGCAAATTGCATATTGCTCTTTTCTTTTTTTTCATTTTTTATTTTGGCATCACCAGATAAGACAATAACACCCTTTTCTCTATTTTTGGTATATTCTGTCTTGGCTTTAACTGGTAAGTATTCAAAGGTTGCACATTTTCTACTTCCCCCTAGCACTTCTTCTACATCATTCTCTTGACTTAAATACGTTTCATCAAATCCAACATCGTATAAAACGGCACTTGACAAATATTGGCCAATATACATCAATATTATCATCGTTAATACTACTATTGTTTCCATTTTAAAGTTTTCAAAACATTTACTAATATTAATTCCTGCTATGATGCTAAGTGTAAAGGTTGCTATTAGTAACATTCTCCATGGGAATTGCATCATAATCATAATATTAGGCATATGACTCCAAGGAAAAATAGTGGTTGCCATAATAGCCGCTACGATTCCTGTTAAAAAAGTAGCTTTATATAATGTTTTCTTTTCTTTTTCTATTTTTTGAGAAACAATTGGTGTAAATAGCAGTGGAATAATAATTGGTAATCCTAAAGAAAATAGCATTTCTTTCTCTGTCCCTTCTTCTATCCCTCTGGAATCACCATATTGGAATTTTCCAAAAATCAATTGATAAGGAGAAATAGCATGATTGGCTGCTGTTTCTCTTGTTGCCATACTTCCCTCTTGCATAGCTACATATTCTGTAGCCATTTTGTGTTGCATAAGTGGTACATAAAAGAATAATACCAACAAGATAATAAAGATAGCATTTATCATAATATCTTTCCAAACTTGTTTTCTAGTCTCTTTGTCCCATAATTTTTTGGCATTTACTGCTACAAATATTAGTGATAAAGCAACTGCCATTAAGCTACTAATATTGTGTGAAAGTAGTACTCCCACAGCACCTAAAGTTAATAAATAATGGTTTTTCCCTTTCTCATAAAATATATTATATAAGCCATGAAATAGTAAAGGAAAACAAGCATAGGCTATTACCTCTCCCATTGCCATTCTTATATAAATATCTGTCATAAAATAAGTAGAAGTCATATACAAAATAGAAGTTATCAAACCTACCTTATCATTTTTAGTTACTTTTCTTATTAATTGAAACATCGTGATGCCAGATACAATAATAGCTAATACCATGCTTAAATTCATAGCTGACACATAAGTTTGTACTATAAGCCTAAAGAAAGCACCTATATAAGTGCTAAGTGGTGGATAAAATACATTCCAAGCATATCCAAAACCTCCACAAAAGTCAGACGCAATTGTTGGTGGAAATTGCCCCT
>CANEFU010000183.1 GCA_947426875.1 uncultured Clostridium sp. | reverse complement strand
GAACAAGGTAGATGTGATTTTAATAACACATAAACATTCAGACCATTGTAACGTAGAAGTATTAGAAAAAATAAATCCAGACATAAAGATATATGCAAGTAGTGAAGTGAAAAATGAATATCCAACATTAAACATTACAGTTGTTAAAGAAGGGGATATCATTAAGATAGAAGACAAAATACAAATGGAAGTAGTACATGCTGAACATGGCTATATACCACCAATGAAAACAGGAGCAAAAGTGATTGAAAATATTGGTTATATAGTAGATGATAAAGAAACGAGAGTATATATAACAAGTGATAGTATTTGTTTTCAAAATGAATATCAATGTGACATTTTGTGTGTGCCTGTATCAGATTATGGTGTTACTATGGGAGCCTTTGAAGCAGCACTATTTGCCAAAGAAGCAAATGCTAAATTAGTAATACCATTACATGCAGATAGTCCAAGATATCCTGTAAATTTTGATTTTGTAAAGAAAATGTTTGAAGAAAATGAAGTGGACTATGAAATATTAGAAAATGAAGAAAGTATCGAAATAGAATAAAGGAGAAGATAAAAATGGAAAATTATTTTATTATACATGGCTCATTTAGCAGTCCCTATTCTAACTGGATTGGTTGGTTGCACGATTTTATCGAAACAGATGGAAAACAAGTATATGTGCCTAACTTTCCTATTGGAGTAGGATATCAAAACTATGAAAACTGGAGTAAATTGTTTCAATATTATTTAGACTTAGGCTTAATCCATGAAAATACAGTCATTGTAGCACATAGTATAGCACCAGTATTTGTAGCGAAATTTTTAGTAGAACACAAAGTAAAGATAAAAAAACTAATATCAGTATGTGGCTTTAATAATTATCTAGGAATTGATAAAGAATATGATGAAGTAAATAGAACGATGTATTTTGATAACTTACAAGAGGTAAAACAATATACAAATGAAATTATCTGTTTTTACTCTGACAATGACCCTTATGTAAAACAGGAAATAGAGAAAGAATTTGTAGAAACGATAGCAACAGAGCAAGTTTTTATACCAAAGGCAGGGCACATTAATAGTGAGAGCGGATATGACACATTTGAGGAAATTGTAAGTTATCTTTAAACAACATAAAGGAGGAAATACATGAAAAAAACAATAGGTATCATTTTAAGAGAATGCTATAAAAACGATGATATACCAATGTATGGTTTTAGAAGAGATTTATTGCCATTTTTAAGAAAATATGATGTAAATGTAATTAGTATACCAGTCATGTTTGAAAATGCAGAAGAATTTGAAAATTTAAAAGAAATGCTGGATTTTTGTGATGGAATTATATTTCCGGGTGGTGCAGAAATGTCAACATTAGATTATAAATTAGTGGAATACTTACATAAAATTGACAAACCTACACTAGGTATCTGTCTGGGAATGCAAATAATGGCAAAGACATTCAATGGGAAAGACAGAGTAAAGATTGAAAGCGAAAAGCATCTAAGTGAAGAGGAATATGTCCATGATATAATAATAAAAAAAGATAGTTTGTTATATCAAATGATAGGAGAAGAAAAAATAAAAGTTAATAGTAGACATAGAAATCAAGTACCCTATACAGAACTAGATGGTGTAGCTTATAGTGAAGATAACGTTTTAGAAGCAATTGAAGATAAAAATAAAAGATTTTTTATAGGGGTGCAATGGCATCCAGAATCAATTTTGGAAGATGTATATAGTAATCGATTCTTTGACTATTTTATAAATGTATTATAAGTCATTACAGTAGTAATGGCTTTTCTTCTTCTTAAAAATATAGATAATTAGTTTACTTTTATGGTAACAGTATGATAAAATTAAGATGGAATTTTTTATCGATAGAGAAATATATCTTAATATAAGATGCTGATTTAGATAGTTTAGTAATGGAGGAAAAACAGTGGAAAAAATTGCAATTATATCAGATATACATGCCAATATAGTAGCACTGGAAGAAGTACTAAAAGATATCAAAGAAAGAAAGGTAAATAGAATTTTCTGTTTGGGTGATATAGTAACAAAAGGGTCATCGCCATGTGAAGTAGTAGATAAAATAAAAGAAAAATGTGAAATAGTAGTAAAAGGAAATTGCGATGATAGTGTGGTAAATCCAAAGGGAAATGTACATGCACAGTGGCATCATGATAAGATTGGGGAAGAAAGAATAAGATATTTAGACAGTTTACCAATATATCTAGATTTTTATGTAAGTGGAAGTCATATTAGAATTTTTCATGCAACCAAGAATGATTTTAATGATAGAACATTAGATGTTGATGATTTGAAAAAGAAAAAAGTATTATTCCAAGATGAAGAGGGAAACATACCAGATATTGTATTATATGGCGATATCCATAAACAATATATGCAAAAATTACAAAACAAAACTATTGTTAATGTAGGAAGTGTAGGAAATGCAATAGATTTTCCTAATTATGATGCATCGATAACTGACAGATGGGAAACAACGCAAGCTCATTATTGTATCATGGAAGGAGAATATGGCTCAAAACAAAGAAATTCGATATCAATTCAATTTGTTAGAGTGCCATATGATATTCAAAAAGAAATAGAGTTAGCTAAAAAGAACGGAGCACCAAGCGTTGAAAATTATGAGATGGAATTAACAACAGGGAGATATCGAAGAGATAAAAACGAAAAGAAAAGGGAGGATTCAATATGAATAAAATTTATTTAGATAACAATGCTACCACCAAATGTGACGACGAAGTATTTAATGCCATGCTACCATATCTGAAAGAA
>CANEFU010000182.1 GCA_947426875.1 uncultured Clostridium sp. | reverse complement strand
AGTGGACTTACCATTTATTCAACGGTAGATGTAAATGTTCAAGCACAAGCAGAAGCAGAAACCTTAAAAGATAAATATATTAAAAAGGGTAGAGAAAAAAATAAAGATGGAACTTTGAAAAATGAGCATACACAAGCAGCTATTGCTATCATAGACCATAAAACAGGAAATGTTTTAGGAGTATCAGGAGGATTAGGAGCAAAAACAGGCTCTAATCTAAATAGAGCAACACAAGCAACGAGACAACCAGGTTCTTCTATCAAACCAATTGCAGATATCGCACCAGCTTTACAAGAAAAGATAATTACAGCAGCAACGGTATATGATGATGTAGCAACAGACTTTAATGGTTACAAACCAAAAAATGATGGAAATGTATATAGAGGATTAATCAATATTAGAGATATTATAGCTTATTCACAAAACGTACCAGAAGTAAAAATAATGAAAGAATTAACACCAGGAAAATCAATTGATTATTTAAGAAATTTTGGGGTTAGTACATTATATAAAACAGAGGATAATCCACAGCATAATGACGAAAATCCAGCGATTGCTATTGGAGGACTTACCGAAGGAATTAGTCCATTAGAAATGGCGGCAGCTTATGCTACCATTGCTAATAATGGAGAGTACATCAAGCCAACTTTCTATTCTAAAGTTGTTGACTCAAATGGAAATACGGTATTAGAACCAAAACAAGAAAAAAGAAGAGTGATATCAGAACAAAATGCTTATCTTGTAAAGTCTATTTTACAAGAACCTGTTAGAAAAGGAACAGCAACTTATTGTGCTATACCAGGAATGGATGTAGCAGCAAAGACAGGAACAACGGATGGAAGTAAGGATAGATGGCTTTGTGGATTTACACCATATTATGCAGCTGCTTGTTGGTTTGGTTATGATAGTCCAGAAGAAGTAACTGGATTTGGAACAAATCCAGCAGGACAAATATGGGATACCATTATGACAGCAATTCATAAAGATTTGCCAAAGGCAACCTTCACTAGACCAGATGGTATTGTAGAGCAAACCGTATGTAGAACAACAGGATGTATTGCAACAACAGGATGTTCAAATTCTTATAAGGAAATATTCACATCTGATAATTTACCAGAAAAATGTGAAGGACATGGTTCACAAACAATTTGTTCTGAATCAGGAAAAATAGCAACAGAATATTGCTCACAATATGTACCAACAAAACCAAGTAATTATGGTGGTGTCGTGCCAAAAGAAAGATTACAATTATGGAAGCCAAATAATGGAGGAAAATCATCTGGAACAGGAAAAATAGTAGAAACTTGTCCAATTCATACCAAACCGAAAGAAGAAAAACCAAAACCAAATGCCAATAATACAGTAAAACCAAATAATACAGCGAATAAGACGAATACAAATAGTAATAAAAATACAACGAATACAACAAACACAAGCAATACAACCAATACGACCAATACAACGACGGAAAACAAAACGAATTAAAAGAAGTGAGATGTAAATTTTTGCATCTCTTCTTATTATAATAGAAAAGAAAGAGGAAAAGAAATTTGGATATTTATTTTTATAATACATTAACTAAGAAAAAAGAGGTATTTAAGCCACTTGATGAAAAAGAGGTAAGAATGTATTCCTGTGGACCAACTGTTTATAAAGATGCTACGATAGGAAATATGAGAACGAATATATTTCAAGATGTATTAAGAAGAGTTTTGCGTTATAATGGTTATGCCTTAAAACATGGAATGAATATAACAGATGTTGGACATTTAGTTTCTGATGGTGATGAGGGGGAAGACAAGATGCTAAAATCAGCAAGAGAAGAGAATAAATCACCAATGGAAATAGCTCAACACTATACCAAATTATTTTTTCAAGATTTGGAGTCATTAAACATTGAAACACCTGAAATAGTTTGCAAGGCAACAGACCATATAGAAGAAATGTTAGAATATGTTAAAAAACTAATCGAAAGAGGATATGCTTATGAAACCTCAACAGCTATTTATTTTGACATAGCAAAATTAGACCGATATCCAATTTTATCTAACTTGAATTTAGAGGAGCAAAAAGCAGGAGCAAGAGTAGAAGTTGACCCAGAGAAGAAAAGTCCTTATGATTTTGCTTTGTGGATAAAGGCACCAGAAAATCATTTGATGAAATGGGATAGTCCTTGGGGAGCAAGTTATCCAGGTTGGCATATCGAATGTTCTGCTATGGGACAAAAATACTTAGGAGAACAATTTGATATACATACAGGAGGAATTGACTTAATTCCAACACATCATGAAAATGAAATTGCACAAAGCAAAGGAAGATGTGGAAAAATACCAGCAAATTACTGGATGCATGGAGAATATTTATTAATTGATGGCGGAAAGATGTCAAAAAGTTTAGGGAATGTCTATTTAATAAAAGACCTTATCGAAAAGGGATACAATCCAATCGTATACCGATTGTTTAGCTATTCTTGTCAATATAGAAACAAATTAAATTTTACCTGGGAAGGAATAGAAGGTGCTGCCAAATCATTAGAAAGATTAAAAAATGGTTATCAGTTGCATTTAGCAGGGAAAGATATAGTAGAGGATGCCATAATCGAGGAATATGAAGAAAGATTTCATCAAGCCATTAACGATGATTTAAATATGCCTTTAGCTATGGGAATTGTCTGGGAAGTTGTAAGACAAGAAAAAAAATCTCCAAAATTGGCAGAACTATTATTAAAATTTGATACAGTATTAGGTCTAAAAATAGAAGAAACAAGCGATATTCAAGAAGAAATACCACA
>CANEFU010000181.1 GCA_947426875.1 uncultured Clostridium sp. | reverse complement strand
GAAGTATATTAATCGATGCCAATGTGGTAAGAGACAAAAACGGAAATGTAAAATTAGAAAACCATGTTAAACATACTGTATATCTTCCAGAATCAGCAGCAAAAGGACAAATAAAAATGGAAATAGATTCTGAAATTATCCAAGGTGCTAAACTAGAAATAACCTATCGATTACGTGCGAAAAATATAAGTGAAGTGGATTATCTAAATAGAGAATTCTATCGATATGGAGGTACACATGGAAATGATAGAAATACTTTAGTTACCTTAAATACAAATAATGTAATAGATTATTTGGATAACAATATAGCGACAGAAGAAGAGGACGAGAGAGCATTAGGAAAAATTATACAAGAAAATGCAGGAAAGCAAGAATTAATCACAAAAGGATTATTAGAAAATAGTACAGAAATGCAAGCATTGTTACAGAAAACAAAGAGAGTATTTCTAATGCATGGATTAACGAATAAAGCATTGAAGCCAATAGGAACAGAAGAGGAAACACAAGCTGATATGTCCTTCATAGCTTACAAATTACTATCCAACATTTCAGATGATGAAGAAGTATCATTAGAGAATAAAGCAGAAATTATTAAAGTTACAAAATCAGGAGGTTCTTCTCTTGTTACCATAACAGGAAATTATACACCAAGTTTAGTAAAACCAGAATATGACGATGATGAAGCTGAAATTGTGACAATACTAGAACCAACAGGATTAAGTAACAACTATATAGCCTATACTTTATTAGGAATCAGTTCATTAGGAATTGTACTAGCAGGAATTATCTTAATTAAGAAATTTATCATAAAGTAATAAAAAGGAGATAACAAAAAAGTTATCTCCGTTTTTTCGTATGGATATTGCTTTTTTTTACATTCTGTAATAAAATAAAAAGCAGAAAAAAGAAAAATAACAAGAATGAGAAAAAGATATGTTATAAAATGTAAAAAACTTTTTTAGTTTAGCTACCTAAAAAAGACAAAAACCACGAAGGACAAGTTGTAAAATAAGCCTATAAAAATGTAAGAGGTGGTAAGGATGTTTCAAAATGTAATAGAAAAAGACAATCAGAAATTAAATTTATTTTCCAATGTATTTGCTATGAAAAATATAGTATTATATACGATTTCCTTTATGCTATCTATGGTAGGATTAGGAGGAGAATTTTCTGTTTTTAGTATTAGCATGTTAGGTGCTTGTTTTGCATCTTCTGTGCCAGTATTAGGAATTGTATTGGTATCTTTAATCGGAAATTTAGTCAAATACGGAGTAGGAGGGGCTTTAGGGTATTTTCTAACAGCCCTAGTATTAATGGTTACCTTATTTGTTATAAAACCATTTTATAACGAAAAAGAAAGAAATGAGAAAATAAAAATAGGCAAAAATGTATTTTTAGCTATTTTACTAATACAAATAGTAAAGTTAGCAATAGCAGGATTTACCCTATATGATGTGTTATCAGGAATTACCTTAGCTGTTATCGGATTAGTTTTTTATAAAATATTTGTGAATTCCACTGTTGTGCTACAAGATTTTTGGACGAAAAGAGCTTTTACGATAGAAGAGTTAATGGGAGCTAGTTTATTATTAGCTATCAGTGTAGGAGCTTTTGGAGAGTTAAGTTTATTTGGATTTGGTATTAAGAACATTTTAAGTATATTAATTGTTATGATACTTGGATGGAAAAATGGAATTCTAGTAGGAACAACAGCAGGAGTAACGATAGGAGTTACACTTCGGAGTCATTACAGGAACAGAACCAATTATGATAGCAGCCTATGCGATATCAGGCATGATGGCAGGAATCTTAAATCGATTTGGAAAAATAGGAGTAGTGGTAGGATTTGCTTTAGGGAATGTGATTTTAGCTTATGTGTCAAATGGCTATACGATAGAATTAATTCATTTTAAAGAAATTCTAATTGCATTTATTGGTTTATTAGCCATACCAAACAATTTACAGATTGAGCTGGAAGAATTTATAGGAAACAAAAAGCTATTACCAATCACACCAAATAGAGCATTAAATAAAAGTAAAGAAGTAGCAGAAAGTTTAAATCAGGTATCAGAAGCGATACAAGAAATGGCAATCACTTATAATCAAGTGGAAAAGTCATCTTATGATGCGAATAAACAAATTTTTATAGCAGAATTATTAAGTAATTTAGAGCCATATAAAGATAATATGCTATATGAAGATATGGCAGATACAGAAGGAAAAATCGTAGATGAAATATTTCAATATTTATTGGACAAACAAGAAGTAGATAGACAAGCTTTATTAGAAGTATTTGCAAAATGCAATAGTTATATTGTAGGATTTGATGACAAAGATATCAGTCAATATTTAGAAGAAAATATATCGCAAATGATTCGAATGATAAACATTTCTTATAAAGTAGCAAAAGCAGATTTTATTTGGAAAAAAAGAGTAGAAGAAAACCAAAAAAACATGGGGAAACAATTAGACAGCGTATCCAAAGCAATTCAGAAAATGGCAAAAGGAATTGAAAGTGATATAGAAAAGGAAGCACAATATGAAAAACAAAAAGCAGAAATCAAAGAGCTGTTGAAACAAAAGAGTATAGAAATTCAAGATATTGTCATAAAAAAAGAAGGAAGATACATCATAGAAGTCTATTTAGATGAAATATTAGAAACGGCAAAGATAGAAATCATAGAAAAAATAGCAACACAGGTATTAAAAGAAAAAATCGTTATCAATGAAGAAGCTAGTATAGGAAAGAGACTAAACTTTTTATCAGATGATAAATATGTTATGGCAATTGGAACCGC
>CANEFU010000180.1 GCA_947426875.1 uncultured Clostridium sp. | reverse complement strand
CTACAAATAAAATATTTAAGTACAATTCAAGTATTTGATTTTTGGATATCATTCTCGCTACTTGATAAGCTTTGGTCCATTCTTTTACTTTTCTAAAAATACCTGCCAAGCCAGATGATTCATCATCTTTTGTGATATTTTTTACTAATTGTTGTGTAATCGTACTTCCTCCATAAGAGCTTTTTCCAAATACAGTATTTACAATAGCTCCTGCCGTTCTTTTGAAGTCTACCCCACTATGTTTATAAAATCTTTCATCTTCAATCGCTACATAAGCTTTTGGCAAATAATCCGCCATGTCTTCTAACGTTATAATTTTTCTTTTTTCGTCTCCACTTAAATTAGCAATTACGCCTCCGTTGGCATCTACTACAACAGAGTTTGCTGCTCCTATTTTTAACTCTTCTTTGGTTATTTCAAAATCATCCCCGAATAATCCAAAGAACATTCCAGCAACAATTCCTGCTCCAATTACACATATTAATAAGAATAAAACTATTAAAATTTTTATGGCTAGCATAAATTTAGGATGCCTATCTGAAAATTTATGTTTTTTCCCTTTTTGACTTTTTTTAGCTTCTGGTCTTCTAGTTTGTGTTTTTGAACCTGTTCTAGTTGTTGGTCTTTTCTTTTGCGTTGTCTTTCTTTTCTTACTGTTTGCTACTTTATGTGGTCTTGTTTTTTCTCTATCACTTTCATCGTTTTTTCCTCTACTATTTGGCATTTTATTACCCCCTTGCCAATTTTATTTTTCGACAAGCCTATTATATTATATTTTTTTAAAAAAGAAAAGCTTTTATCAAAATTTTTAAGAATTGCTTCATAATTTTGGGGATATACGATTTCTTGTTTAGTAAACAATTTAAATTTCGGTATTTATTCCTATTAATTTCGTAATTTTCACTTTATCTTTTTCTATTTGTTTCATAATCTCCTGAAATGGCTGTTTCTTATTAATTTGTGCTTCATACAATTTACATGCTTTATATTTTGTGGTTTTATCATAATCAAATCCTTCTGCATTTTCAAATGTTATTTCATAATCATTTATCGTTATCCCATTAAATCTTTTCTGGTTTATTTTCACATTTCCTCTTATATTAACAATAATTGCCTCTTCATAAATACGATATTGATTGATTAATTCACATGGAAAATCAATATTTAGAATCATTTGGGATTTGGAAATTCCCTTTTTCTTATTATTGCCAACGGTTATCATAATACCATCTTCTTCTAATATCTGCTTTTCTATTTTCTTAAATCTTTCCCTATGATTCGTCACAATATTAACTCTTTTGTATTCTTTTGCCATTTGTCTTATATTAGCAACTGTATTTTCTGTTAAGTCATTGATTAAAATAGAAATAGAAACTTCTTCTTTTTTCCATTCTTTTTGTTCTAATACATAATCTAATACCTTACAGGAAAGCACTTCAAATAGCCATCTTCCTTGTACTATGTCTAAATCTAAGATATGTAACATATTAACATATTCTTCTTGCCTTTGTATTTTCTCACTCATTACAATTCTTTTACTAATTGTTTTGGCTAAAATTTTTTTCGTCTTTTTTACCATTTTTTGTGCTTTCTTACCTGGCATCTCTTTTTCACCATCAATTGGCAAAATAATTTTGTCTCCTTCTAATTGAACAATATTGAATAATTTAAATAGAATACTAGGCTTGTCAGCCTCTTGAATATAATACAAAAAAATCACCTTCATTTCTTTTTAAGTATATGAAAGTGATTTTTTTTTATGACAATTCCTTTTTTATTTTTCTATAACATATGGATTTCCACTAGTTCCATCTCCACTTTTAATTATCACATCAGATGATAGAAGGAAAATCGGGCGGAATCCACAAGTTGGGTTATAGCTAGAAGTAGAGCCTCCTGCAATCGCAGACACATTCCCCAGAATTTCTTGATTTATCGTACCATCAGAATATATACTATACACAATAAATCGTGCATAACTAGCATCATGTCGGATATAGCGAGAGGCCAACCAGGTATATCCAGAACTTCCATTTAATTTTAAAGCTTTAAGTCTATTTACATCTTGTGAATAATTAGTATCAGCATTTTTAAACTTACCATTCCATGCATAAGTTGTTAAATAAGTATAACTACCAGACCACATATTCGAAGTTGTATCACCTTGAAATTTAGTATTATTAGTTAGTGTTGGACTACTTCCTAAACATCTTGCATCCGTTGTTATTTCTTTTGTGTCCATATAGGATTTTGCTCTTTTATTTAAATTATCTACTACATTATTATAAGATGCTGCTGCCTTTTTAAAATTATTATTTATTGTAGCTCCTCCCGTATACGTAAAATCAGATGCTGTAACCATAGAATCATCATAACCTAGTGCTACATTTCCAACACTTTTATCTGTTATTATTTGAATTCCATGTGTATCATCATTATACAATACTCTACAATTTAATCCATTATATTTTACATAAGGGCTTCTATCTGCTTCTGTAGTTGCCGAAGCATCTATTTTTAAAACTGCTTTAATTGAAACTTTCCAAATCGCATATAAAGTAATATCCTCTGTAATGTTTATCGTAGATGAATTTTCATAATCCTTTCCTGTTCCATCTGCTTTCGTATTCCATTTTACAAAATCATAATTTTCTTTGGTAAACGTGTTAACTGGTAACGTGCTATCTTGTTGTTTCGTTACTTTTTTACTTTCCATACTTCCCGTTCCAGTATTGGCATTAAATGTGATAGTTGCTATGTCATAACTCCAGATAGCATATAAGGTTACATTTCCCTTTGGTTGGTATTTACTTCCT
>CANEFU010000179.1 GCA_947426875.1 uncultured Clostridium sp. | reverse complement strand
GCTATTGATGCTAATCATAGAAGTACAGGAAATGAATTTGTATGGGTGCCAGTAGGAACTGTAAAAAAAGCAGATGGTTCATCTAAAACAATAAATTTAAGTAGATATAGATTTAATAGCTCAGGAATTCCAACAGCCATAGGCGATGCCATTTTTGCTCATGGTGGCTCATTTCGGATGGGAAGAACGTACAGGAAATGGAAAGTATGACCATATTGCTATGAAAAATTTAAGTGGGTTCAAAAATAGTGTAGCAAGTAATAAGGGGTATTACATAGGACGATTCGAAGCAGGAAAAGAAGGAAGTTCTTTAGTCGTTAAAAGAGATGTTAATGTATGGAATAAAGTTACACAATATGATGCTGTTAAATTTTCAAGAGCAATGTACAATACAAATGTAGAAAGTGACTTAGTAAATAGTTATGCATGGGACACAGCCCTTGTTTTTATAAGAGAATTTTCAGGTGATGATAAGTACCCAATACGAACTAGTTCAGATTCGGTAAATAGGACTAAATTTAAAACTGGTCATGGATTTATGGAAACGGGAGATGTAAAATGTAATATTTTTGATATGCGATTAAATTATGAGGAGTGGACTACTGAGGCTTGTTGGTGTTGTAGTTCTCCGTCTGTATATAGGGGAGGAGCAAATCGTATGGATAACACTTTGAACTACAGTGCCTTTTCTCGTAGTAATTACAGTTCGTGGCAAAATAGTGACTGGCTGTCTTTCAGGGTAGTTGTCTATCTTCCAGCATCTTAAACAGTATAAAATTTTAAATTATGTAAAAAGAGGACAAAAATACAAAAGCGACAGATAACATTTTAGTTAGATGTCGCTTTTTGCATAAAAAAGAAGAAAAAAACTTCAAAAACTACGCAAAAACATTTGACAAAAAAGCAGATTTAATAGATAATATAGATATCAAAATTACGTCAAGAAAAAGCAAAGCAAAATACAAAGGAGGACAAGAAAAATGTACATATTTAACAGGATAACAGTAAATCCACAATTACCAAAAAGGATAGAGAAGCTATCAGAAATAGCTAATAATCTATGGTGGTCATGGAATACAGAATTTTTAAGATTATTTCAGAAAATAGATAAAGATTTATGGGAGTTATGTAGTAAAAACCCAGTCAAATTCTTAAAACAAGTATCACAAGAAAAGCTAGAAAAGGTAACAAAAGACACCTCTTTTTTAAAGGAATATGACAAAATAGTAGAAAATTTTGAAGGTTACATGAATAGCAAAAATACTTGGTTTTCCAATAAATACCCAGGAAATAAAAATGATTTAATAGCCTATTTTTCAGCCGAATATGGGCTAGACCAAACCATACCAATCTACTCAGGAGGATTAGGTATTTTATCTGGCGACCATTTAAAATCAGCCAGTGATTTAGGGATTCCATTAGTAGCAGTAGGATTATTATATAAAAATGGATACTTCCATCAAAAAATCAATGGTTATGGACAACAAGAAACAGAATATCACAATATTGATTTGTATGATATGCCAATCAATCCAGTGAAAGATGAAAAAGGAGAAGATTTAATCATCTTTGTTAAATTTCCTAAGAGAAGATTATATCTAAAAGTATGGCAAATCAAGGTAGGAAGAGTAACATTATATTTACTAGATTCTGATATTGAAAAAAATAATGAAGAGGATAGAGATGTAACACTAAGATTATATGGTGGAGACCAAGAAATGAGAATTCGACAAGAAATCGTTTTAGGACAAGCTGGAGTCAACTTATTAACCCAATATTTACATCTAAATCCTACGGTATATCACATGAATGAGGGACATTCAGCCTTCTTGAACTTAGAAATTATCAAAAATATCATCAAAGAAAAACAAGTATCATTTGAAGTAGCAAAAGATATTGCAAGTTCCAAGACAGTATTTACAACACACACACCAGTACCAGCAGGAAATGATATTTTTCCACTTGCTTTAGTAGAAAAATACTTCAAAGACTTCTGGCCAAGATTAGGACTTTCTAGAGAAGAATTCTTAAGATTAGGAATGAAACCAGGAATTGATTTAGATGAAGGCTTCAATATGGGGATATTAGCACTAAAAATTGCAGGAAAGAAAAATGGTGTAAGTAAGTTACATGGAGCTGTATCGAGAGAGCTATTTGGAGAAGTGTGGCCAAACATAGCAGCTAATGAATCTCCAATCGAATATGTAACGAATGGAATTCATACATGTTCTTGGTTAGCACCAAAAATGAAGGAATTATATAATAAATATTTAATTCCTTATTGGCAAGATAATATTTATAAAGATAGTGTATGGGAGAAAATTAAAAATATCCCAGACGAAAAATTATGGGAAGTACATAAAGAAAGAAAAGTAAAATTATTAAAATGGGTAAAAGATAGCACATCAGAAAGATTAAGACGTTCTGGCTATAGTTATGAAGAAATTAATGAAATCGTTTCTAAATTAAATCCAGAAGCATTAACGATAGGATTTGCAAGAAGATTTGCTACTTATAAGAGAGCGACCTTGATTTTTAAAGACTTGGAAAGAATCACACAAATTTTGAACAATGCCGATAGACCAGTGCAGATAATCTTTGCTGGAAAAGCACATCCAGCCGATAAAGAAGGACAAGATTTAATCAAATACATTCATGAAATATCTATGATGCCACAATTTAAAGGAAAAATCTTTATTTTGGAAAACTATAACATATCTATGTCAAAATATTTAGTTAGTGGTGTAGACGTTTGGCTAAACAATCCAAGAAGACCAAAGGAAGCATCTGGAACAAGTGGACAAAAAGCTTCTGTTAATGGTGTTATCAACTTT
>CANEFU010000178.1 GCA_947426875.1 uncultured Clostridium sp. | reverse complement strand
AGATGCCACTGAATGTAGAACCTTTGAATCTATATGATGTTATATATCAAATGATGCAATATAAATTAGTGCCAATATTAGCTCATCCAGAGAGGTATACTTTTGTACAAGAAGACCCAGAATTGATTTATGATTTAGTACAAAAAGGAGTGTTAATGCAAGCCAATTATGCTAGTGTTATAGGATACTATGGCTCAAAAGCACAAATGATTGTAAAGAAGCTATTAGAAAATAATATGATTCACTTTTTAGGAAGTGATGTACATAGAAAAAATACAATTTATCCAAGAATGCCAGAAATATTAGAAGAGTTAAGAGAAATAATAGGAGAAGCCAAATTAGAAGAATTAACCACTATCAATCCTAAGTTGGTATTACAAAATAAAAGAATAGATGTGGAAGAGCCGAATAAAATAGAATTGACACTGAAAGAAAAACTAATTATGAAATTAAAAGGAAGGAACTAAAATATGAGAAAATATTTTGGAACAGATGGAATTAGAAGAATTGCGAATACCGAATTAACACCAGAATTAGTATATAAAGTAGCAAAAGCAGGAGCGTATGTTTTATCGAAGCATACTGACCATGCACCAACTATTTTAATCGGAAGAGATACACGTATATCTGGGACATTAATCGAAAGTGCTATGGTAGCAGGGTTCTTAAGTTATGGTGCTAATGTTAAATTATTAGGTGTGATACCAACACCAGCTGTGGCCTATTTAACAAGAAAATTAAAGGCAGATGCTAGTGTTGTTATTTCAGCATCACATAACACCTATGAATTCAATGGAATTAAATTTTTCAGTAATAAAGGAATGAAAATACCAGATACACTAGAAGAAGAAATTGAAGAAGTCATGGATTCAGGAAAATTAGAAGAATTAACAGCAAGTAATGATAAAATTGGGGTTTCAGAATATGCTTTAGAATTAATGGAAGAATATGTTTATTTTTTCAGAAAGCATTTTGATGACATCATTGAAAAAAATATAACAGATGATTTTATAGTGGGATTAGATACAGCCAATGGAGCTACATCTGTTGTAGCAGAAAAGGTTTTTAAAACATTAGGTATTCCATACAAAATTATAAACAATCAACCAGATGGAATTAACATCAATCAAAATTGTGGTTCTACACATTTAGAGGGATTGAAAAAATTTGTAAAAGAGAACCAATTAAGTTTAGGTGTTGCCTATGATGGTGATGGTGATAGATGTTTAGCAGTTGATGAAGAAGGAAATGAAATTGATGGAGATAAATTATTAGCCATTATATCTAGTAATTTAAGAGAAAAAGGAAAACTAAATAAAGATACGATAGTAGCTACTGTTATGAGTAATCTAGGATTGAATAAATATGCGAGAGACAATGGGCTAGAGTTATTGCAAACAAAAGTAGGAGACCGTTATGTATTAGAAGAAATGCTAAAAGAAGGCTTTAATTTAGGGGGAGAGCAATCAGGGCATGTTATCCTATTAGACTATAATCCAACAGGAGACGGAATTTTGACTTCTTTAATGTTAATTAAAGCTATTTTGGAGACCAAACAAAAAGCTTCTGAATTAGGAAATATGGTAAGACTATATCCACAAGTATTGATAAATGCAAAAGTGAATAGTAGTAAAAAGTACGACTATGATAAAGAAGCAAGTATAAAAGAGGCAATTGAAAAATTAGAAAAAGAATTTGCGGGAAATGGAAGAGTTTTGATTAGACCTTCTGGAACAGAACCTTTAGTTAGAGTCATGATTGAAGGAGAAGACCAAGTTTATATTACTCAAAAAGCAAAAGAAATCGCGGATTTAATCGAAGAAAAATTAAAATAAAGACCGTTGTAACAGAAATGTAATACAAATGTAACAGAAAAATATTGATAAAAGAAATAAATAATGATAAGATATAAATAATGAAACAAAAGAAAACGGGGGAATTAAAATGTTTATTTTTGACATATCAAATCCATTAACCTTAATATTAATGCTAGCTGCTACTGTATTATTGATATTTTTAGCACAAGAAGTGAAAAAAAGCTATATAGGTGCTATTATATTATTTGTATATTTAGTTGTTTTAATTATGCATGTAGCACAAATTTCGACTTTATCAGAAGAATATAGATATATGATAACTACATTATCTAGATGTATTGCAATTGATTTTGTTTTTGTATTAATTAGTTTCTTCTCTTATTTATGGGTAGATGATATAGAGGCAAAGGCAACAGGAAAGAAAAGTATTGATAATAGTTTAGATTGGTTTTGGAAAAAAATATAATAGTTTATCATAAAAAGGATTTTAGAAAACTCTAAAATCCTTTTTTACTACTTCGAAAATTTCTTTTGGAAGATAATTAGACACATCTCTTCCACTTTGAAGCAATGACATAACCATACTAGAACTAATCGTGCCAAGATGACCTGCTCTTATATAAATGGTATCTAAATTGCATATTTCTTCATTAACAGCTGCTAAATTTTCTTCTTCTGCATAATCCATACCATTTCGAATTCCTCGTACAAGAAAAGTAGCATTATGCTCGATGGCAGCATCGACAGAAAGACCATCATAAGTAATAACAGAGGCATTAGAAAATTGATGGTTTGTAATTAAATTTTCAATGGCTTCTTTCATAATTTTTTTATCAAATCTTCTTATTTTTTCAGGGTTTGTTCCAATACCAATAATAACAGAATCAAATAGTTGTAATGATTTTTTTAGTACATGTAAATGTCCATTGGTAAAAGGGTCAAAACTACCAGCATAAAAACCTATTTTCATAATTTATTCTCCTATCCAAAAACTATATCTATTATAAAATATTTTTGCTTATTTTACAAGTATCTGTCATAAATAAAAAGTATTAGAATATAC
>CANEFU010000177.1 GCA_947426875.1 uncultured Clostridium sp. | reverse complement strand
TACAAGACTTCCAGAAATGAAGCCAGAAGATATTGTTGTTTTGGAATTAAGTAGTTTTCAACTAATGGGAATGGAAATTAGTCCCGATATAGCAGTTATTACTAATATAACACCAAATCATTTAAATATTCATAAAGATTATGAAGAATACATCGAATCTAAGAAAAATATATTCAAGCATCAAACAGAAAAAGGTATTTTAATTTTAAATTACGATAATGAAATAACTAGAAATTGTAGCAAAGAAGCAAAAGGAAAAGTGATTTTCTTTAGTCGCAAAGAAAAACTAGATAATGGATATATAGTAGATGGTCGAATGATAAAGGAATGTGAAGATAAAATAAGAAAACATATTTTTAACGGTGATGATGCTATTTTAAGAGGAAATCATAACCTAGAAAATATAGCAACTGCAATAGCTGCAACTAGAACTCTTGTATCAACAGAACAAGCAGTAGAAGCTATTAAAGAGTTTAAACCAGTAGAGCATAGAATTGAACTGGTAAAAGAAATAGACCAAGTGAAATGGTATAATGATTCAGCAAGTTCTTCTCCTACTAGAACATTGTCAGGATTAAATGCTTTCGATGAAGAAATTATATTAATTGCTGGTGGTTATGATAAAAATTTAGATTATCATCCACTTGCTGGACCAATTGTAGAAAAAGTAAAAGCATTACTATTAATTGGGCAAACTTCTGGTAAAATTTTTGATGTTGTCAAAGAAGAATTAGAAAACCAAAATAAGGATTTAGATATTTATATGTGTGAAAGTTTAGAACAGACGGTAACTTTGGCAAATAAGATAGCAAAACCAGGAAATATTGTGTTATTCTCTCCTGCTAGTGCAAGCTTTGATATGTTTAAAGATTTTGCTGATAGAGGAAATCAATTTAAAAACTTAGTGAATAAAATTTAATTTTAAATGTAAAAATGTTATTATATAAAACATATAATAACATTTTTACATTTTTTACATATAATATACAAAATAAAAGGAGGTTATTATATGTATAATGAATCATATGAGGAATACATAAGGAGCATTTTAGGATATCCAAATTATAGCAATCGAACCGAGAGAATTGAAAATAATTGTCAGTACATGCCGATGAATATGGCAAATAATGAGCAAAATGCTGAATTAGAAGCTTGTTATCCAGAAATTTATAAAGTGGTATATCCTATGATAAATAAGGCTTGTTCTAATATTACAAAACCAATTACATCTGATTTGATTGACGAATTAACAAATGAAATTTACTCATCGATAGAAACAGACAATGAAATAAATCTTACAATTAACTTGACAAATAAAATTTCATCTACTGGAAATCGAACTACTTCCAATAAGACAAAAACCGAAAAAGTACAAGAAAATAGAGGAGAGGATAGACAATTTAGAAATAGAGGGTTACAGGACTTAATTCGAATTTTATTAATTAGAGAATTATTAGGAAGACCAGGACGATTTCCGCCACATAGACCACCTATGAGACCACCTTTTCCAGGAAGACCAGGTGGAGGTAGACCACCGATAATGCCTAGAGATTTCAATGATTTTTCTAATATTTATGAAGTATAAAAGAACAAAAAAAGTGACCCCACCAGACCAAATGCCTAATGAGACCACCTTTTGGAAGTATTCAGATGCGAAAACTAATATGCAAAAAAGCATAGTAGTTTTCTAAACTACGTCCGATGAGTCGTTTGGGATTTGAACCCAAATCTCATGAAGAATAATCCTCATGTGTTTTACCAGTTAAACTAATCAACTCAAACACTCAGGCTATCGCCCAAGAAAATGCACGAAGAGAATCGTGCAATACAATAAGTAACAACATATTAACATAAGATAAAATCAAAGTCAATATTTTTGAAAAAATTTTCCACGTTTCGATATAATTTCTCTAATAAAATGATAAAAAAATGCAAAAAATAAAAATGAGAAAAATGGAAAGGTGGTAAAGTAATGAAAGTAAAAGAATGTATGTGTAATGATGTATGTTGTGTAAAGCCAGAAACAAATCTAAATCAAATAGCAAAATTAATGAGCGAAAAGCATGTAGGATGTATACCTGTATGTGACGAAAATAATTGTATATGTGGTATTGTAACAGATAGAGATATATTACTTCGAGCAGTAGCATGCAATAAAGATACCAATAGTTGTTGTGCAAGTGACATTATGTCATGCAATGTATGTACTTGTACAGAAGACGAAGAAATGACAAATGCAGAAAGTAAAATGGCTCAAAATCAAATTAGAAGATTACCAGTATGTGATAAAAACAACAAAGTAGTAGGAATTTTAACTTTGGGAGATTTGGCACAAAAGGATAAACAATTAGGAGCACAAGAAGTTTGTACTACGATAGAAGGTATTTGTAACTGCAATGGACAAAAAAATGCAGAATAAATAATAGAGGTCTTTAAAAAAGAACGGATAAAAATCCGTTCTTTTACATACAATAAGATAGGGAGGAACGAAATGATAGTCGATATGTCTTATTGGACAAGAGTTCTAAAAAATATATTATATGTGGTATTACTTTTAATAGGATTATACGTGGCCTTAAAACTTTCCATTTTTTATATGCCTTTTTTAATAGCATTTATTATATCATTGATGATAGAACCAGCCATAAAATTTATTATGGAAAAAACAAAACTAACCAGACGAACCAGTGCTATTATTATTTTTATAATAGCATCAAGTATTATTTTAGGAAGTCTAGCCTGGATATTAATTACGCTATTTTCAGAATCTTCTAGTTTATTACAAGGATTGAATGATTATTTTGACAAAGCTTACATACAATTTCAGGCATTAATAAAAAATTTTGACTTTGACAAAATTCATTTATCAAATGAAATAATGAATGTGATACA
>CANEFU010000176.1 GCA_947426875.1 uncultured Clostridium sp. | reverse complement strand
AGTACTTGCAATGACCAATATAAATCCTTTTTCCTTTAGATATTTTAATACCTTTTCTGCATTTGGTTTGTAATCTATTACTTCTCTTAAATATTTATCGGCAATCTCGTATCTTAATTTTTTAATTTCTTCCTTGCTTATTTTTGCGTGGTATTTTTCTTTTAAAAAACCACAATATTCTAAATAGGCATCTTCACTTTTACTATATTCTTTTAGTTTTATATCTCTTTGTTTTCCGATATCTTCTTCTATCACTTCAATGTTTGAAATTGATTTTATTACTTGCTCATCAATGGCATTCCATATTCCAATAGAATCAATTAATGTTCCATCTAAATCGAATATGATTACTTTTTTTCCTTTAAACATTTTATTCTCCTAACTTTTTAAATATTAATTCTTTTATATCATAAAAAATATAGAATTTCTAGTACTTTAAACATATTTGCATAAAAAACACCATAATTATGAAAAGGTGATATTTTTTTGAAAAAAACAAAAATTTTCTTTATTAATGGATTGATTTTAACCGTTACCGCATTCATTATGAAAAGTATTGGAATGGTATTTCATTTATACGTTTCTAATAAAATTGGTGCAGAAGCGGTTGGTGTATTTAGTTTAGTAATGTCTGTATATTTATTTGCTGTAACCTTAGCTACGTCTGGACTAAGCCTTGCTTGTACTTATATCGTTTCAGAGCAATTTGCAAAAGGCAATGTTTTAGATGGCTTAAAAGCCGTTAAGAGTTGTCTTGTGTTTTCTTTGCTTTTAGGATTAGGAAGTAGTTTTCTGATTTTACTATTTTCTCCTACTATTTCTCAAAATTGGCTAAAATCAATGGTCTCTTGTATTCCGCTTTACTTAATAGCTATAGGACTACCCTTTATCGCTATTTCTAGTGTGGTAAATGGCTATTTTTCTGCTGTAAGAAAAGGTTATAAAAGTGCTTTTTCTCAAGTCTTTGAATTATGTGTTAAAATGATTGTTACCCTTTTACTACTGCATTTTTACGCTACTAAAAACGTAGAAACAATCTGTATTTGTTTGATTTTGGCAGATGTCATTTCTGAAATCTGTTCTTGTTGTTTATTACTAGTTTTATATGAAGTAGATAAACTTACTTATAGTAAAAGGTCTATTTCTAATATTACCTTTAAAAAGAAAATTTTAAAGATTACACTTCCTGTTTCTATTACTTCTTATATTCGTTCTGGCTTATCTACTTTAAAACAATTCATGATTCCTAGTAGATTAGTTTTATTTGGCTTGCCCTATAGTATGGCTTTATCTGAATATGGGAAAATTAATGGTATGACTATGTCTGTTCTCTTATTTCCTAATGTATTTATCTTATCCTTTAGTAATTTACTGATTCCTGAATTTGCCAGCTTGCTTGCCAAACAATATAAAAAGAGAATATTAGATATTTGTCAAAAAGTTTTTTGGGCTACCTCCCTATTCTCTATTAGTATTTCTATTATTTTCTTTTTCTTTGCTAATGAAATTAGCTTTATGGTTTTTCATAATTTAGAGTGTGCTAAATACATCAAAATCCTTTCTCCTCTTATTTTATTTATGTATCCAGATAACATCTTAGATAGCATGTTAAAAGGGTTAAATAAGCAATTTGATGTCATGATTTGCAATATTCTAGATTTAATATTAACTATTGTTGTTTTATATTTCTTATTACCTACACTGGGCCTAACAGGTTACCTTTTAGCTATTATGATTAGCGAAATTTTTAATTTTTGTATTAGCTATTTTCAACTTTTTCGAGCTACTGGTTTTAAAATTCCTTTTTTTATTGCCTGTTGTTATTTACTTTTTAGTTTTATAGGCTTTTACGAAATTGCAGTAATCTTATGATTTTTATACAGAATATTTTACAACCTCACAGTTATTCAAGCAACATGAATCTAGCAAATTTTCATTTTCTGGAATACCATTAAAATAACAATATACTGGCACACTCACGCCTCCATGAGATACAATCAAAATATTTTTCTCTGGATATTGCGCAATAATTTTATCAAGAGTTTGATAAACCCTTTTAAAGAATTCTTTTATATTTTCCGCTTTTTCATATTTCACATTTTTTTGATAATTCCAAAATGTGCTAAAATCAAATTCACTTGTTAACTTTCCTTCTAATTCGCCAAAATCTCTTTCTGCTATATTTTCTTCATATATAATTGGACAATGTAGCTTTTCATTAATGATTTCCGCTGTTTTCTTAGCTCTTATTAATGGTGAACAGACTATTATATCAATCTTCTCATTTTTTAATTTTTGACTTGTTATTTTGGCTTGTTCTATACCAGTTTTATTTAATGGTATATCTACTCTTCCCTGTACTCTTTTTTGAAGATTCCAATCTGTTTGTCCATGTCTTGTCATAAATATTGTCATGTTTTTCACCTCTGCCATTAATTTATCATAAACACTAAAAAAAGACAATATCTAATCAAATCGACATTGTCTAATCCTTTTTATATCTTTGAAAAACGTCTATTCACTTCATTCCAATTTAAAATGTTCCAAAAAGCATTAATATATTCTGGTCTTTTCGTCTTATATTGAAGATAATAAGAATGCTCCCACATGTCTAATACTAACAAAGGTTTACATCCCCACAAAGTAAGATTTTGATGTTTCTCACATTGTAATATTTCTAATTTGTTCCATTCTGGAACCCAAACAAGTAAACACCAACCAGAAGCTTCAACTGCACTACTAGCACTATTAAATTGATTTTTAAAATTATCATAGCTTCCAAAATCTTTTATAATTCTTTCCATTAATTCCAAACTGGGCTCTGTTGGAACAGCTGGCCCCATATTTTGAAAAAACATTTCATGCAAAATAGCACCTGAACCAAAAAAACTTAAATTTTTTTCTAAACATTTTATGTTAGAAAAGTCTTTTGTTTCTCTTGCTTTCTC
>CANEFU010000175.1 GCA_947426875.1 uncultured Clostridium sp. | reverse complement strand
AACTTTCGTCTGTTCCTCCTCTTACGATTTTTCGTAAAAAGATAATATCTTCTCCCTTTTCTTTCACGGCTATCGAGTAGTTTTTAATCCCCTCTAATTTATCTTCTAGCTCTGTTAATTCGTGATAGTGTGTGGCAAATAGCGTTTTAGCGCCACATTTTTCTTTATCGGCAATAAATTCTGCTACTGCCCAAGCTATGGATAATCCATCATAAGTTGAAGTTCCTCTTCCGATTTCATCTAAAATAACTAAACTGTTATTAGTTGCTTCTTTTAAGATAGTAGCTACTTCCATCATCTCTACCATAAAAGTACTTTGTCCCATACTTAAATCGTCTGATGCTCCTACTCTAGTAAAAATTTTATCGACTACTCCAATTTTCGCTTCCTCTGCTGGTACAAAACTTCCTACTTGTGCCATTAAAGTAATGAGTGCAACTTGTCGCATATAAGTAGATTTACCTGCCATATTAGGTCCTGTAATAATCGATAATCGATTATCTTGCCTATCTAAATACGTATCGTTTTCGACAAAACTTCCTGCTCCTAATATTTTTTCAATAACGGGATGTCTTCCGTTTTTTATATCAATGGTTCCAGAGGAATTAACTTCTGGCATACAATAATTCATATCTTCCGCAACTTCCGCAAAAGAAGTTAAGACATCCAAATTAGATATTACTTCACTTGTTTTTTGTAATCTTTTAACATTCTTCGAAATCTCTTCTCTAATTTCTACAAATGCTTCGTATTCTAAGCTTACCACTTTTTCTTCTGCCCCTAATATTTGATTTTCTAAGTTCTTTAGCTCTTCTGTAATATATCTTTCTGCATTGGTTAGTGTTTGCTTTCTAATAAATCTTTCTGGAACTTGATTTAGGTAAGATTTTGTTACTTCTATAAAATAACCAAAAACTTTATTAAATCCTATTTTTAAATTTTTGATACCTGTTTTTTCTCTTTCTTCTGTTTCTAATTGAATTAGCCAATTTTTTCCTTCTATTTGTGCTGTTTTTAACTTGTCTATTTCTTCGTTGTACCCTAATCTAATAATACCGCCATCTTTGATAGCCATAGGTGGGTCTTCTACAATAGCTCCATCTATTAGTTGATAAATGTCTTGTAATTCATCCAAATGATGATATAGTTCTTTCAACAAATCACTTTGACAATCTGCTAAACATTTTTTTACCTCTGGTAATTTAAACAAGGAATTCTTTAATGTTACCATATCTCTAGCATTCGCATTTCCATAGGCCATTTTTCCAGCTAAACGCTCAATGTCATATACTTTTTTGAGATGGCTGACAATGTCTCCTCTTAACATGATATCATCTTTTAATTCTTTTACCGCATCCAATCTTTTATTAATTTCTAAAACATCTACTAGTGGGTCATTTAGCCATCTTCTTAAACATCTTCCTCCCATTGAAGTAGAGGTTTTATCTAATACCCATAATAGAGTTCCTTTTTTGGATTTATCTCTTAATTTCTCTGTTATTTCCAAGTTTCTTCTTGCATTGATATCAAGTGCCATATACCTAGATAATTGATATACTACTATTTTATTAATGTGGTCTAAGCTTGTTTTTTGTGTTTCTTCGATATATTCTATCAATGCATGAATAGAGCTAATCGATAAGGTTTTCTCTTGGAAGTTTTCAATCTTTTTGCCATTATTGTCTACCACACTAAACCTTAAGTCTAAGTTGTCTACTTCTGTTGTAAAAAATTTGTCGTTAAATCTTGTTATGTATATGTTTTCAAATCGTTCTTTGATTTTATCCATTTCTTCAGTACAATCTGCCATCATGGAATTAACTACTAATTCAGATGGTGTATATCTTGCTATTTCATCTAATAGCATAGGAAAATTATGATTATCTTTTATTTCTGCCGAATAAAATTCTCCTGTTGAAATATCACAAATACTTATTCCAAAATAAATGCCAGATTTAAAAATAGACATGATATAATTATTTTTTCTTTCTTCTAGCATATTACTTTCTACTACTGTTCCTGGCGTTACGACTCGAATAACTCCTCTTTTTACAATTCCTTTTGCTGTTTTGGGGTCTTCTAATTGCTCACAAATAGCAACTTTATATCCTTTGTTTACTAATTTAGCAATATACATTTCAGCAGCATGATGTGGAACTCCTGCCATTGGTGCTCTTTCTTCTTGTCCACAATCTTTTCCTGTTAGTGTTATTTCTAGCTCTCTAGCCACTAATATGGCATCGTCGAAAAACATTTCATAAAAGTCACCTAATCGATAAAACAGAATGCAATCTTTGTATTCTTCTTTTGTTTCAAGATATCTTTGCATCATTGGTGAATATTCTGCCATTTATATTTCTCCTTTCAAATACCACATATGTTCTGAAACAATCTTTAGTTCCATCACTTGGCCAATTAACTCTTTGCTTCCCTCAAAAATAACCACTTTATTACTATCTGTTCTTCCTGTTAATAATGCTTTATTGTTTTTACTTTCTCCTTCCACTAAAACTTTTTGCATGGTTCCAATATATTTTTGATTATTTTCTTCAATTTGACTTTCCACTAGTGCCTTTAGCTTATCAAATCGTTTGTGTTTTTCTTCTTCTGGCACTTGGTTTTCCATTTTATCACCTGGTGTTCCTACTCTTCTTGAATAAAGGAACATATAAACTTGTTCGAATTTCACTTTTCGTACAACATCCAAAGTATCTTCAAATTCTTCATCCGTTTCTCCTGGAAATCCTACAATAATATCTGTTGATAAAGTTAAATTTGGTATTCTTTCTTTCATTTTTTCTACTAAAGCCAAATATTGCTCTTTGCTATATTTTCGGTTCATTTCTTTTAATACTTTCGTATTTCCAGATTGTAATGGTAAATGAACTAATTTACATACTTTATCACAAGTTGCAATTGCTTCAATTACATCATCTGTAAAATCTTTTGGATGGGGAG
>CANEFU010000174.1 GCA_947426875.1 uncultured Clostridium sp. | reverse complement strand
GGAATGTTAAAACCAAGTACAATTAATAGTAATATAATCAATGTGGATATGATAAAAGATTTTCTTTTTACCATATCTTTTATCGTAAATTTCATGACGGTTATGATGTCTTTCATATTACTCACCTACCTTTTCAATAAAAATATCATTCAATGTTGGCTTTTTAATCTCAAATTTATTGACGCAAATACCCTCTGATACTATTTTATTTAAAAGCTTGTGAGCATTATCTTCGTCACTTATTTTAATCACATAATCATGATTTTTTTCATTTTCTATTTCTAATTTGAACTCTTCCACGTATTTATCAATATTTTGATTCACATCTATCTCAAGTCGATTGGCAGGATACGTTTCTTTTATTTCTTTTAGATTTCCTTGTAATACCGTTTTTCCCTTATTTAATATTAAAATATCACTACAAAATTCCTCTATGGTCACCATTTGATGAGCTGACATGATAACATATTTCCCATTTCTAACTAAATCAATTATAATATTTTTTAATATTTCTGTATTGACTGGGTCTAATCCACTAAAAGGTTCATCTAATACAACCAATTCTGGATTATGAATAACAGCTGTCATAAATTGTATTTTTTGTTGATTTCCTTTTGAAAGCTTTTCTGCTGGCATTTGTAAATATTCCTCTACTTTTAGTTTCTTTGCCCAGCTGTTTATTTCTTTCTCCGCTTCTTGTTTTCTCATTCCTTTTAGCTCTGCAAAATACATTAATTGGTCCACTATTTTGGTTTTTGGATATACCCCTCTTTCTTCTGGCAAATAACCAAAATTAACACTTTTTCTATCAACAGCTTTTCCTTTCCAAGTAATTTCTCCACTGTCCTTTTTTATAATTCCTAACAACATTCTAATCGTTGTTGTTTTTCCTGCACCATTTGTTCCCAATAGTCCATATACTCCTGGTTTATCTAAATGCAAAGAAATATTGTCAACAGCTTTTTTTCCTACAAAGGTTTTAGATACATTTTTTAATATTAAACTCATTTTTCTTCTCCTTTTATTTTGATATCAAAATTCTATCACATGCCTAAAGGATTATCAATTATTTATGGTAAACTCTATGTTCTTATTTTTTATCATTTAACATTTTTGTTTTTAAATCAAATAATTTTTGGGATAAATCTACATAGTATCTTTGTGGATTTTTTAATCTTTTTACTTCCTCCCATATGGTTCCTAATTGCTCTTGCGCATATTGTGAAATTTCCTTTAAAGTAGGCATCTTATAAATCAATTTACCATTTTCAAATATCTTTTCTTGTAATTCTTTTACATAATAGTTATTTAATTTTTTTCTTTTCCAAGTATTATGTTGGTCAAATATTTCATATTCTCCTTTTGGTTCTTCCTCATCTTTTAACATAATAACATCAGCTAATGCATAATTGGTATCTTTACAGTAAAAACGATAGATTTTTTTAAAGCTTGGGTTCGTAATTTTTTCTACATTTTCACTTATTTTTATTTTAGGAAATATTGTTCCGTCTTTTTCTATCGCTGCCAATTTATAGACACCACCAAATACAGCATCACTTTTGGCTGTGATTAAATTTTCTCCTACTCCAAATAAATCCACTTTTGCTTCTTGCTCAATTAAAGAAGTAATCAAATGCTCATCTAAAGAGTTGGTAACACATATTTTACAATCTGGATAACCTGCTTCGTCCAATATCTTTCTTACTTTTTTAGATAAATAAGCTAAATCTCCACTATCTAATCTAACAGCAATTGGTCTTATTCCCTGTGGCTTCAAGACTTCATCAAATATTTTTATGGCATTTGGCAATCCGCTTTCTAATGTATTATAAGTATCAATTAGAAAAGTTCCTGCATGTGGATATAGCTCAGCATAAGCTTTAAAAGCTTCATATTCACTATCAAAGCTTTGTATCCAGCTATGTGCCATTGTTCCACTGGCTGGCACATCAAATTTTTGTGCTGTTAATGTACAAGAGGTTCCTACTGCTCCTCCTATCATGGCTGCTCTTGCCCCATAAATTGCTGCTGATACGCCATGTGCTCTTCTTGCTCCAAATTCCATGACTGGTCTTCCTTGTGCTGCTCTTACAATTCTACTGGTTTTAGTTGCAATTAAACTTTGATGGTTAACAATTAATAATAATATCGTTTCTAACAATTGTGCTTCTATAAGTGGTGCTTTTATGGTAATAAGTGGTTCATTTGGAAAGATAACGGTTCCTTCTGGTATTGCCCAAACATCTCCTGTGAATTTAAAATTTGCTAAATATTCTAAATATTCTTCTGAAAATATATTTTGACTTCTTAAATATTCAATATCCTCTTCATCGAATTTTAAATTTTGAATAAAATCAATTACTTGCTCTAGTCCTGCCATGATGGCATATCCGCCTTCATCTGGCACTTGTCTAAAAAATATATCAAAATAAGCCATTTCCTTTTTATTTTTTACAAAGTATCCATTTGACATCGTAAATTCATAAAAGTCTGCTATTAATTCTAATTTTTCTTGCTTCATTTTTCTTCTCTTCCTTCCTATATTAAGTTAATTCCTGCTTGTTTCATTAATTCAAATGCGATTTCATTATAATGCTCACGATTATGATTTGGTGCATCATAAGTTTCTACTGCATTTTTTGGTACTGTGATTTTAATTTCTCTATCCTTTTGGTCAAAATAATTTTGCAATGGAATGGTTAAATTCAAAATACAAATATCGGTACAGCAACCTACTATAATTACTTCTTTTAAATTTTCCATTTTTTCTATATCTTCTAAAAAATTAGGAGCATACATAGTGCTTGTTGAATTTTTTTCATAGACTAAAGCCTCTTGCTCAAATTCTTTTAATTCGTCCACCAATTGTGCTTCTTCTGTTTCTTCCACACAATGAACTGGATAACGATTGAACTCTCTACATTTTTCCTTATGGGTATCCTTAATAATCACAATTGCTTCTTCTTGTT
>CANEFU010000173.1 GCA_947426875.1 uncultured Clostridium sp. | reverse complement strand
AAATCTTTCTTGCTCTTGCTGCTAATCCAATTAATCCTAATATTTTTTTATTGTTCAAGAATGACACCTCTTAAATTTTCATAAATTTCTTCTGATATTTTCATATCAAATACTTTTTCTATTCTTTTTGATTTTATTGCTTTTTCCAGACATTGAATATCATCACATAAATAAGCCCCTCTACCTTCTTGTCTTCCCGTTTTATCAATGCTTATTTGGTTTTCTTTATTTTTTACAATTCGGATTAAATCTTTCTTATCTTTTTTGCTATTACACCCCATACATGTTCTTTGTGGCTGACTCCTCATTGCTTTGTCCTCCTTTTATTGTATGTCTTGAAATATGTTTTATTCTTCACCCTCTGGTTCTTCATTTTGTGCATTCATCAACATTTCTCTAAATTGTGTTTCTGACTTGATATCTATTTTCCAGTTTGTTAGTCTTGCTGCCAATCTTGCATTTTGACCTGATTTTCCAATAGCCAATGATAGTTGGTCATCTGGAACAATTACTTGTGCAAATTTTTCTTCTTCTTTGATGTCTACTGCCAATATTTGTGCTGGAAGCAATGCTGATGCGATATAGATGGATGGGTCTTCATTCCATTCAATTACATCAATTTTTTCTCCATTTAATTCATTGATTATATTTTGAATTCTAACCCCTTTTTGTCCTACACAAGAACCTACTGGGTCAATATTTGGGTCTGGTGAATAAACGGCTACTTTGCTTCTATATCCAGCATCTCTTGAAACACTTTTGATTTCAATTACCCCTTCATAGATTTCTGGTATTTCAAATTCTAGTAATTTTCTTACAAAATCAGGATGACTTCTAGATACAATTACTTGTGGTGCTCCTTTACTACCTTTTTCTACTTCTAATACATATCCTTTTATTTTATCATTTACATGATAATGCTCTGTTGGAATTTGTTCTTTAGAAGGCATCACTCCTTCTAATTTTCCTAAATCCATTACCACAATATTATGGTCAGCCTTTTGTACTAGTCCTGAAACAATTTCTCCTTTTCTTTCATTAAATTCTGTGTAAATAATTTCTCTTTCGGCTTCTCTCAATTTTTGGATAATAACTTGTTTTGCTGTTTGCGCTGCAATTCTACCAAAATCTCTTGGTACAATTTCTGTTTCTACCATATCTCCTTCTTTTAAATCTGGATTTATTTTTTGTGCTTCTTTTACACTTATTTCTGTAGCTTCATCATTTGCTCTTTTCATAACCTCTCTTATGGCAAAAACATGTGTTGCACCTGTTTTTGAATCCATTTGTACTTTTACATTTTCAAGTGAGTCAAAATTTCTTTTATAAGCTGTTACTAATGCTGTTTCAATTGATTCTAACAAATACTCCTTATTAATTCCTTTCTCTTTTTCTAGCTCCTCTAATGCTAGTATTAATTCTTTGTTATCAATTGCTTGCTCTTTCATTTTTCTAATTCCTCCTTTTACCAATTATAAATTGTTTTTATTTGTGCTATATTTTTACGTTCTATTTCTATGTTTTCTTCTATTATTAACTTTTCTTCGTTAAATTCTTTCAATATCCCTTGATATTCTTTTTTTCCTTTTTCATCTTTTTTAAATAATTTCACATAGATTTCTTTTCCTATGTTTTGTTCTAAATGTCTATCCTTTCTAAGTATTCTCTCAACTCCTGGTGAGGATACCTCTAAAAAGTATTGTTCTTTAATATAATCTGCTTCATCTAACAAATCATTGATAGCATTATTTACTGTTTCGCAATCTTGTAAATCAATCCCTTCTGGTTTGTCTATGAATATTCTTAAAAAATAGTTTTTTCCTTCTTTTGCATATTCTACATCATATAAGTCATATCCTATCTTTTCAATGGTTGGTTTTAGTAGCGCTTCTACTCTTTCTTCTATTCTTGCCAAATTTTCCTCCTTTTCTTTTCATGGAATTATCGAAAGTTTTATTTCTCTTAGTATCTTTCAATAATTAAGAGTGGGATTTGCTCCCACTCTTGCTGTATTTTATGTTTCTTGCTATATTATACCCAATTTTTGGTAGAAATGCAAGCTTTTTTTGATTTTTTTATTTTTTTCCTAAACTTTTTCTAATACTTCGATGGTTTCTTCTACTTCTTCTACACCACCAATTTTAATATCTCTAACATGCTCGATTTTTTCCCAAGTTGTTTCTCTTTTAAATAAACACTTAAAGTTAATTAGTAACCAAGAACCCATAAACATTGGATAACATGCTAATCCTTTTAGCATTGGTTTGATTGGTCTTCTATCCAACAACATGGCAATTACTGCTGTTCCAATTGGTAATAAAAAGGTTGGTACTAAATATCTTAATACATTTATAATTAGTTCTGCTTCTGTCATTCCATTCCCTGCATACATTAAAAAGTTAGTTCCTACTAATACTAATGTTAAGATAAACATTGGTATACTTCCTACAATATATAACAATCCATCAAAATTCATCATTGTTTTATTTTCTTTAGCTGCTACTGCTAATTGCTTTGTATATTCTTTGATACATTGTATATGTCCCACTGTCCATCTGCTTCTTTGTGACCAACTTTGTTGGAATCCTACTGGTTGCTCATCATATACGATAGCATCTGTAGCCCATCCTAATCTTTTTCCTTTAATAATTCTTTTTAAAGAAAATTCGATATCTTCTGTTAAAGTTACCGTGTCCCATCCTTGTGGCTTTACAACATCAAATTTCACCATAAATCCTGTTCCATTTAATAATGGTGATAATCCTAAATTATATCTTGCTAAATGGTAAAATCTATTCATCATCCAATAGAATAGTGCGTATCCTGCTGATATCCAGCTGTCTGATGGGTTTTTAATATCTCTATATCCTTGAACAACTTCTTCACCTTGGCATAATTTTTTATTCATTGCATTTAAAAAGTTTTTATCTACTACATTATCAGCATCAAATACGCAAAATGCATCATAGTCTGCATCTTCTTTGA
>CANEFU010000172.1 GCA_947426875.1 uncultured Clostridium sp. | reverse complement strand
AGATAGTAGTTTTTCGATTACAGTGAAAGTAGATGGATATGAAGTAATCATCGAGGAAGATGGGAAAGTAGCAGTAAAAGGAGAAAATCCACCAGCAGAACAAGTAATAATAACAGCGTCAGATATTGCAAATAGTATTGATAAAAGTAAGCTTTATGGTGCTACTGTAAGTAATTATACTTGTGCTAATAGTGCAGGAGTAAATGCTTGGAAAATATTTTATGCGGATAATAATAATATTTATTTAATAGCAGATGACTATATTCATTACGATTATTGTCCATCATCAGCAAATCAAACAATTAATAAAACTACTGATTATAAATTATCCATGGGTAATGTAATAAAAGATTATTCAGGTTCAAACGATATAACAGATATAAAAATACAGACATTAAATAGTAATTATTTTAATTATTTAACTGCTAATAATACAATGAGTGCTAATAATAATATGAAAGCAGTAGCTTATATGTTAGACACTAATGTATGGAGTGTATTTAAAAATTCTACTCATGCAGAATATGCAATAGGTGGACCGACAATAGAAATGTTAATAAAATCCTATAGTCAGAAATACAATGTAGATTATAAAGTACAAGTAAGTAGCAATATAGGATATCAAGTGAGTAAAGATGGAGGAGTTACATGGGACCGTTATAGCACAAGCTTAGATGTAAGTGACAGTTTATATACGATAAATAACATAGAAAAAGCTCATGGTATGTGGATTGCATCTCCTTTTAAGGAGGGAGCTGATTTTCTAGCATGTGCACTCAGTGATTCTAGTATTAGTTATACTACTTATGTGCCAAGCGAAAACTATAAACTAAATAATATAGGTTTCCGTCCACTTGTTTGTTTGAATTCTGATGTTCAATTAGAGAAAAAAGCAGATGGAGTTTATGCAATCATATAATGATAAAATTTATTTAAGATGATATAAGATATCACTAGAAAAAAGTGATATCTTTTTTGGTAAAATAAAAGAGCAAGTTATACGAAAAAAGAAAAGGCATTACTTCTGATTTAGTTAAAAAAGCCACTTGCAAAATCTGTAAAATAGTATATAATATAGATACTCAAAGCAATGATTTTAGGGACGGAGGAAAAAATCATGGTTGATTTATTCCTCAATCATGATTTTTTCCTCCGTCCCTAAAATCATCGAAGAAAAGAGGTGTTATATGGAAAAAGTAGAAAAAAGCATAGGTTATACATTTCAGAATAAAGATTTGCTTAGAAAAGCCTTAACTCATACATCCTATGCTTATCAAAACAAACTAGAGAGTAACGAAAAATTAGAGTTTTTAGGCGATAGCATATTGGAATTTATATCTAGTAAATATCTATATGAGAACTATCCGAAGTTGAAAGAAGGAGAAATGACTAAAGTTAGAGCAACTGTGGTTTGCGAAAAGAGTTTATATCAAATAGCTAAATTGCATAATTTTAGTGATTTCTTGTATTTAGGAAAATCAGAAAGAAAGACAGGAGGAGAAAATAGACCAGCTATTTTAGCGGATAGTGTAGAAGCAGTAATTGCAGCTATTTATTTAGACGGAGGAATCGATGAAGCAGAAAAATTTATTACTGAAAACTTAAAAGAGCAAATTGAATTTGCTACAAATCATGTGGGAGATAGAGATTACAAGACAGTGTTACAAGAAAAGTTACAAGAGCATGGAGAAGTGAAAATAGAATATGAAATTACAAAAGAAGAAGGACCAGACCATGACAAATATTTTGAAGCACAAGTAAGTTGCAATGGCGAGGTTTTAGCCAAAGGAGAGGGGAAAAGTAAAAAAGCGGCACATATGAATGCAGCCAAAAAGGCATTAGAAAATTTGAAGTAGAAAAGAGGTAAATCTATGAAAAAACAATATATTATACCAATATTTGTACCACATTTGGGATGTCCAAATGATTGTATCTTTTGCAATCAAAAGTCAATCAGTGGGCAAAAAAAGAATATGACAAAAGAAGAAGCTAAGAAAATAATAGATGATTACCTAAAAAGTATAAAAGGCGAAGAAGCACAAATAGAGATTGCTTTTTATGGAGGAAGTTTTACAGCAATAGAGGAAAAGAAGCAAGAAGAATTATTAGAAACAGCTTATGAGTATATAAAAAATGGTCAAGTAGAATCCATTCGAATATCTACTAGACCAGACTGCATTGATAAAGAAACGTTAAAGAGATTAAAAAAATATAAAGTAAAAACCATAGAGCTTGGTGTGCAATCAACAGATGATTATATTCTAAAAAGAAGTAATAGAGGGCATAATTTTGCTGATGTAAAAAAAGCATCTAAAATGATTCGATGGAATGGATTTAAGTTGGGGCATCAAATGATGGTAGGATTGCCAGAAAGTACAAGAATTGATGAAATCAATACAGCAAAAGCTTTAATTAAATTAAAACCTAAAATGGTAAGAATTTATCCCGTATTGGTTGTGAAAAATACAAAATTAGAAAAAGAATACCAAGAAGGAAAATATGAGCCATTACCACTTGTACAAGCAGTTGAAATCTGTAAAGAACTAGTTAGAATGTTTGCCGATAAAAATATTGAAATTATCCGAGTAGGATTACAAAATACAGATGAAATAACAGAACCAGGAAGCAAAAAAAGTGAAGTGGTAGCAGGACCATATCATCCAGCCTTTAGACAATTAGTAGAATCTGCTATGTGGTATGACGCTATCGTAGGAAAAATTAAAAAATTAAATGTAAAAGTAAAGGAAGTAGAAGTAACGGTAAATCCAATTGATGCCAATAATGTCATTGGTCATAAAAAAGAAAATGTTATGAAATTAAAAAATACTTATGATGTTGATTTAATTTTAAAACAAGACGAAGCAATAAAACAAGGTAAATCCAAAATAGAAATCACAAAAACCTATCAGGACTTTTCAGAATAAGAACTTGCTAGAGTTTAACTTGCCAAAGATTCCAGGTTTAAGGGGTTGCCAAGGATTCCGGGTTTAAAGGG
>CANEFU010000171.1 GCA_947426875.1 uncultured Clostridium sp. | reverse complement strand
GCCATCGGATACAAATTAGAAGAAGGCTCATCTTGTAAAATCAAGTTAGGGAAGTTTCTTAATGTTTCCATTAAATCATCCATTTCAAAATTTTTTTCAAATTCAATATTAATGGATTCTGAATGAGAATTGGAAACAGGAACTCTAACTGTGGTTGCAGTAACTTTTAAGTCAGGTCTATGTAAAATTTTTCTCGTTTCATTTATCATTTTCAGCTCTTCTTTCGAATAGCCATTTTCCATAAACACATCAATATGAGGTAAGCAATTGTTGTAAATGGGATAAGGGAATTTTCTTAATGGTTGAGAAGAATCTGTGTTCTCTAAATCGTACAAGGCCTCTTTTCCAGCACCAGATACAGCTTGATAAGTAGAATAGACGACTCTTTTGATGCGATATTTATCCTCTAAAGCTTTTAAAGGAAGCATAGCTTGAATCGTAGAGCAATTAGGATTAGCGATAATGCCATGATGTTGATAGGCATCTGCTAAATTAACTTCTGGCACAACTAAAGGAACATCATCATGCATACGAAAGTAACTGCTATTGTCTACTACGATACATCCTTTTTCAGCAGCGATAGGGGCATATTTTTTAGAAATTTCACCTCCAGCTGAAAAAATAGCAAAATCAAATCCAGCATCAAAGGAGTTTTCGGTCAATTCTTCTACTATGTAATCTTTTCCGAGAATGGAAAAAGTAGTTCCAGCAGATTTTTTACTAGCAAATAAACCATAAGTTTCAATTGGTAATTTTTTTTCTTCTAATACTTGAAGTGCTGTTCTGCCAACTAGACCTGTTGCACCAACAATGGCAATCTTAAATTTTTTCATAAAAACCTCCACAATTGCTTATTATTTAAAAATTTTATTAAATTGATTTTACTATAAATCTATAAAAAAAGAAATAGAAATCTTGCTTTTTTATAAAAAATATTATATAATAATTTGCCAAGTGAAGGAGAAAAGAAATGCTAGTAAATCAAGAAATTTTAGAAAGTTTATGCCAAGATGCAGGAGAAGAAAGAATGCAGAAAGCAAAGAACTATAAAGCCTCAGGAAGAGTAAGAATTGTGGATACGAAATACGAAGATAGCAAAAATTTTGAAATAAATAGTATGGTAGTGGGAAGAGAAACATATAAAACTTATGTAGCCATCCATAATGGAGAAGTAGAAGATATTACTTGTAATTGTCAAGACTATTATAACCATTATGGCGTTTGCAAACATACCTTGGCTTCTATCATGGCTTTTTCAGAAGACTATCGTGATGCTACAGATGAGAGGAAACTAGTAGTTAAAACAAAAAATAACACAAATCAATATAGAAATTTCAAACAAATTGTCAATACCTTTTATAATGAAGAAATAGATGAAATTGACCACGATGAAGAAATTGCCTTAAAAAATAGAGGAACGATAAAACTAGAACCTAAAATGATTTATGACAAATTTTCGGGAGACATGAAGGTTGAATTCAAAATGGGAAACAAGAAAATGTATAAAATAAAAGATTTATCTGAATTTTATACCCGAATGTTAGAAAAAGAATTTTATAAATATGGAGAAAAACTACAATTTGTTCATACAAAAGAAATGTTTGAAGAAGAAAGCCAATCTTTGTTAGACTTTGTTCTGCAATATTCTGAAATTATTAAATATGCTAATTCGAATAGCAATAGTAATTATCGATATTATGGAAAAGCCTTAAGCGAAACCAGTATTCTTTTAGGAAACAGTGGAATGGATGATTTATTTGAAGTGCTAAAAGGGAAAAAGGTAGTAATGCAAAGAGATTATAATACAGAAGAAATTGAGCTAACAGAAGAACAACCTAAAATTGAATTTAAACTAAAAAAGATAAAAGAAGAACAATATGCGATTACACCTAATATAGAAGTATTTAAAGTAACCATTATAAAGGGAAAAAAATTTAAATATGTATTAGATGAAAAGAAATTATATCGTTGTACAAAGGAATTTGAAAATACGAATTTAAGATTGTTAGAACTATTCCGACAAAATTATATGACAGAAGTATTATTAGGAAAGGAAGAACTATCGCAATTATTTTCTATTGTTCTTCCTAAGGTAAAAAATGCAATCACGATTCAAAATATGACGGAAAAAGAGATAGAACAATATAAACCAAAAGAATTAATTGTAAAAGTATATTTAGACTTTGACGAAAATGATTATTTAATCGCAAGTGTAAAATTTCAATATGATACCAAGGAATTCAATCCATTGGATGAGAAACAGAAAATAGACTTTCCGAGAAACATGATAAAAGAAACAAAAGCACTTAATGTTTTTCGAAAAACTGGTTTTATGTTTGATAGCAAGAATTTAAGATTTATTTTGCCGGATAATGATAAAATTTATGAGTTTTTAACAGAAGATGTTAATTATTACATGCAAAGATTTGATGTATTAGTTACTGACAGATTTAAAACAAAGCAAATTAGACAACCTAAAATCGGTAGCTTAGGAGTAAAAGTTGAGAATAATTTATTAGCCATTGATTTTAAGAATATAGATATTGATATAAGAGAATTAGAAGAAATTATGTCAAAATATACTTTAAAGAAAAAATATTATAGACTAAAAGATGGTAGCTTTATCAACTTAGAAGAAAATAAAGAAATAGATTTCTTAAACAAACTAATAACAGGGATGGATATTGACTATCAAGAATTAGAAGCAGGGGAAGTTAGACTACCAGTTAATCGAAGTTTATATTTAGAGCAATTACTCAAAGGCATTAAAGGAACAGAAATTAGTAAAGATACAGAGTATCGAAAAATTGTAAATGGACTAAATAAAGATTTGTTAGAAGAAGAAATAAAAGTACCCGAAAATTTGGATACGGTTCTAAGATATTATCAAAAAACAGGATTTAAGTGGTTAAAAATCATAGACAGTTATCGATTTGGGGGGATTTTAGCAGATGACATGGGGCTGGGAAAAACCATTCAAATGTTATCCGTTATAGTGGATT
>CANEFU010000170.1 GCA_947426875.1 uncultured Clostridium sp. | reverse complement strand
TAAAATCATCATGCCATTCTTACCATATAATGCAAAACAATGGTTTAGAAATAATGAGCAGATATTTTATATCCTATTTGTAGTAATATGGATAACAGGAATAGCAAGTATTATTATATCACCAGCGATAGATGGAATTACAAAAGGAATTATGGGAATAACACAGCTAATTTTTGGCTAAGTCTAATAAGGAGAAAACATGAAAAAAGATATTCTAACAATGCGGAATCGAATCAAGTTGTGATGAAACCTCTGTATCAATCGTAAAAAATGGTAGAGAGGTTCTTTCTAATGTGATAGATACACAAATACCAATCCATGAGAAATATGGTGGAGTGGTACCAGAAATAGCCTCAAGAAATCATATTGAGGCTATTTCGAGAGTTATGAAAAAAGCACTAGAAGAAGCAAATGTGAAGTTAGAAGAGATAGATGCGATAACACCAACTTATGGACCTGGATTAGTAGGAGCCTTATTAGTAGGCGTATCCTATGCAAAGGCATTAGCATTTGCAAAAGGAATACCTTTGGTAGGAGTAAACCATATCCAAGGGCATATTGCGGCAAATTACGTTACTTATCAAGAGTTAGAACCACCATTTTTATGTATCATGATGTCAGGAGGAAATACACAAATTATACAGGTAAAATCTTATACAGAATTTGAAGTACTAGGAAAAACACGAGATGATGCTATTCGGAGAAGCTTTTGATAAGGTGGCTAGAGTAGTTGGGTTAGGTTATCCAGGAGGACCTAAGGTGGATAACTTAGCCAAACAAGGACAAGCTAATATAGAATTGCCAAAAACACATTTTGATGATGACACTTTAGACTTTAGTTTCAGTGGCATCAAAACAGCAGTGATTAATTTACATCATAAAACCCCAGATATTAACAAAGCAGATTTATGTGCCAGTTTTCAAAAAACAGTAACAGAAACCTTAATGGAAAATGTAGAAAAAGCCATAGAAAGAACAGGAATAAAAACAATTGCATTGGCAGGGGGAGTATCATCCAATTCTTATATTAGAGAAGCATTCACGACACTAGAAAAAAAAGGAATAAAAATTTATATGCCGGAATTAAAACTATGTACCGATAATGCTGCTATGATAGCATCCGCTGGGTACTACAATTATGTAGCAGGAAAAAGAGATGAACTAGATTTAAATGCCGTACCGAATTTAAAACTATAAAAAGAAAAGGAAAGAGATATGTCAATATTTGTAATAGGTGATGTTCATTTATCCTTTCATGAAAATAAGCCAATGAGTATATTTGGAGAAAACTGGAAAGGACATGAAGAAAAAATAAAAAAAGATTGGAAAGAAAAAGTAACAGAAAAAGACCTAGTAGTATTACCAGGTGATTTTTCGTGGTCTACTTATTTAAAAGATACCTATGAAGACTTTTCTTACTTAAATTCATTGCCAGGAAAAAAATTATTACTAAAAGGAAATCATGATTACTGGTGGACAACCTTAACGAGTATGAGAAAATTTTTAGAAGAGAAAGAAATTGAAAATATAGATTTTATCTACAATACAGCCTATGAATTTGAAAATCAAATTATTGCAGGAACAAGAGGATGGGGACAAAATGAAGAAGGAGAAGACAAAAAACTATTAAAAAGAGAAGTAGCAAGATTAGAACTATCATTAGAAGAAGCAAGCAAACTAAATAGAAATCAAGAAAAAGAAATCATTGTATTTTTACACTATCCACCTATTACCAATAATAATATTATCAATAATGAAATGAGCGAATTTATCAAAATTATGAAAAAATATGAAGTAAAAAGATGTTACTATGGACACTTACATAGCACATCTATTAAAGAGGCAGTAGAAGGAGAGTATTACGGAATTAACTTTAAACTAATCAGTGCAGATGGACTAGATTTTAAATTACTAAAAATTTAAATCTTAGTAAGGAGAAAAACATGGATTTAAGTAAAGATGTAAAATATATAAAAGGGGTAGGAGCCAATCGAGTTCAATTACTCAATCGATTAGGAATATTTACCCTAAAAGACTTAATTACCTATTATCCAAGAACTTATGAAGATAGGAGTAAGCCAAAAAACATAGCAGAATGTATCAATGGAGAAGAAGTTTTAATTGAAGCAATTGCTTGTGGAAAACTTTCAGATGTCCGATTAAGAGGAAAGAGCATGCAAAGGTTGCTTGTTAGGGATGAAACAGGAAGTGCAACCATTACTTGGTTTAACCAAAGTTATTTAAAAAACAAATTTGAAATGGGAAAAAAATACAAGTTTTATGGAAAAATAACAAACAACTTTGGGAAAATAACTATGAATTCACCTGTATTTGATGAAAATGAGAAAGCTTTTAATACAGGAAAAATAATTCCATTATATCCATTGACCTATCAATTATCACAAAATGTATTAAGAAGAATCATGGAAAATGGTTTGACACAAGTAGAGGGATACTTAGAAGAAACGTTACCAGATTATCTACTATCAGAATATCATTTAGAAGGAATTAACGAAGCAACGAAACATATCCATTTTCCAGAGCGATTTGAAGACTTTGATAAAGCAAGAGAAAGATTAGTTTTTGAAGAATTATTATCCACACAATTAGCATTATTAGAGTTGAAAAATAGTTATTTAACAGAAGAAAAGGGAATTCAATTTGACAAAGATGTAAAAATGTCAGATGTAATCAATCAGTTGCCTTTTAAACTAACGAAAGCACAAATAAGAGTCTTAGAAGAAATTGACAACAATATGGAAGAAGAAAGACCGATGAATCGATTATTACAAGGAGATGTTGGTTCTGGAAAAACGGTAGTTGCCATGTGTGCAGCCTACAAGGCAGTAAAATGTGGATATCAAGCTGCCATTATGGCACCAACAGCAATATTAGCAACACAACATTTAGAGAATTTTCAAAATATTTTAAAAAAATTGGATATTAAATGTGAGTTATTGATTTCAGGAATTTCTAAAAAGAAGAAAGAAGAATTATTAGAACGATTAGCAA
>CANEFU010000169.1 GCA_947426875.1 uncultured Clostridium sp. | reverse complement strand
TTATAGAATTAGAAGATGCTCAGGGAAAGTATTATTATTCTAATAATCAGTATATTGATTATTATCAAAAAGGAATTGGTGCCTATATTAATTATGTTATTGTTGATAGAGATAGTGGAAAAATGTTTACGAATTTGAAAAGCAATCATTATCAAGAAGTAATGGACAATATCAAAAATCAAAAAATATATTGGAATTTTGTGGATGGTAAAATTGATACAAATTTAACTTATATTAATCAAGATAATATAAAATATAATTATAGTTATCGTTATTCTGATGACAGCATGATGCCTCATTATAATATATATAGTTATTATGATGAAGAAAAAACAGCACAGGCAACTAATTTTATATTAAATAAAAATGTATATGATTTTATGCTACAACATAAACAGTTACCTATTTATACAGGAATCATAAGCTTTTTCGGATTAGTTATCATAGCATTTTATCTATTTTGGGCAATTGGATACAAAAAAGGAAAAGAAGGAATTTATCTAAATACATTAGATAAACTACCATATGAAATTATTAGTGTAATTTGTTGTTCTGTTATAAGTATGATGTTAGCAGTTATGGTAAATGCTTTTGATATCTATACTCGCTATATAGCAGTAATTCTAGATATGATATTTTATGGAATCGCCTATATAGCATGTGCTGTTTGGGGAGTTACTACCATTAAAAGAATAAAAGCAAAGGTGTTTTGGAAGAGTTTTTTAAGTTATAAAATTATCAAATGGATTTATTCCAAAATGAAAAAAATGATAGAGGAAATAAGGTACAAAACATCTTCTGGGAAAAAAATTTTCTGGTACTATTGGGGATTTATAGTGATAAGTATCATATTAGGAGCTTTTTTTGCCTCTACACTTAGTATCCTGATATTGCTTATTTTTTGGATATGGACTTTTTATCAAATTAAAAAATATAGTAGACAACAAGAAGAAATAAAAGAGGCATTAGAACAAATCTATCAAGGAAAAACAGACATATATTTAAATCAAGAAGAATTAGAAGGTATATTAAAACAGATGGCAATCTATATTAATGACATAGCAGGAGGATTTTCCAATGCAATAGAAGAAAGCTTAAAATCAGAAAGATTAAAAACAGAATTAATTACTAATGTATCACATGATATAAAAACACCATTAACTTCTATTATTAACTATGTGGATTTATTAAAAAAAGAAGACATACGAGATGAAAAAGTGAAAGAATATATTCAAATTTTAGATAAAAAAGCACAAAGGCTTAAAAAACTAACAGAGGATTTAGTAGAAGCCTCAAAGGTATCTTCTGGCAATGTGAAATTAAACATAGAAGAAATTAATCTAAAAGAATTAATGAATCAAAGTATTGGTGAATTCAAAGACAGATTTGAAGAAAAAAACTTAAAAATAGAAATGAATATGCCAGTAGAAGAAATAAAAATAAAAGCAGATAACAGATACCTATATCGAGTAATTGAAAACCTATTTAGCAATATTACAAAATATGCATTAGACAATTCCAGAGTGTATATTGATATGAAAAAAGAAAATAGCAAGATAGCAATTAATATTAAAAATATATCAAAAGAAAAACTAAATATAAGTAGTGATGAGCTAATGCAAAGATTTGTTAGAGGAGATAAATCTAGATACACAGAGGGAAGTGGACTTGGTTTGTCAATAGCAAAAAGTTTAACCGAACTACAAGGCGGAAAATTTGATATTATTATTGATGGTGATTTATTCAAAGTAGTTATGGAATGGTAATGTCGCATTGGGGACGTTTCTCTTCGCACATTTTTGTGCAATTGGGGACACATCTTGTTTTTATCGAATAGATTCGTTACAGTTCAAACTTAAGATTCAGAGAAGTTTGAACTGTAATTTTGCTTTCTATAAATTTTGATAAATAATGAAGAAGTCCTTGAAAGAAAAAAATGAAATATGATAAAATGAAAAAGGAGAAACAAAAACGGGAGGAAAGAAAATGAAAAAATTAATTGCCATCATAATTATATTAGTAATGATTTTACTAGGAATGATGGTATATAAAAAGTTAGCCATAAAAAAGGAAAATGTTAGTATACAAGAAATAGAAAAAATAGAAAAATATATCAATCAAATTTATATGTGGAAAGAAACAACAGGGGAAGCTATACCTGTATTTGAAAATATCAACCAAGCAGACGACAAATGGATATGGGAGGTTGTCAAGAAAAATATAGAAGAAGATGAGCCTTCTTACGAGCAAATCCAAGAAAAGGCAAAAGAATTATTTGGACAAGCATTTACAAAGGAATTTCCAAAAGAAGGAAGAGAAGGTCTAACCTATCATGAACAAAAGGGGCGATACATAGCACATGAGGTTGAATTAGACCAACAAGGGGATTTATTTTTATTAAATACAATAACGAAAACAAAAAAAGGATATGAAGTAGAAATAATAGAATATCTAGAGGATTATTCACCAATGTTAAAAGAAGAAGCAGAAGACTATGTTATCATAAGAAATTTAAAAGAAGAGGAAATTGGTAGAATCAGTGGCTCAGCAGAAGAAGAGGAAACAGAACTAGTCAAAAGGAATCTAGACAAATTCAGCAAAAAGAAGCTTCAGTTAATGCTAGAAAATGATAAAATATATGTAGAAAAAGTTATAAAAGAATAAGGAGAAGAAATGCAAACACTAGAAAAATGTGATATTTGTCCACATGAATGTAACATAAATCGAAGCAAAGGAAAAATAGGAAGATGCAAAGCAACTGATAAAGTGAAAATAGCTTTGTATAGTATACATGATTTTGAAGAACCATGTATTAGTGGAGAAAATGGCTCTGGAACAGTATTTTTTTCAAATTGTAACTTAAACTGTATATATTGTCAGAATTATGAAATTAGTCAATTAGGAAAAGGAAAAGACATTACAATAGAAGAATTGGCAGAAATATTTTTACTGCAACAAGAGAAAGGAGTAGAAAATATTAACCTAGTAACACCTACTAGTTATGTGATACAAATTATAGAGGCAATAAAAATGGCCAA
>CANEFU010000168.1 GCA_947426875.1 uncultured Clostridium sp. | reverse complement strand
ATGCTTTTATTGCTTATCTAACACGTGAATATCATAGCAAAGCCACAACTAGAGAAAGAAAAATTTCTACTATTCGTATATTTTTTAAATATTTAAGTAGAAAAGCTAAATTAATCGATATTAACCCAGCTCAAGACTTGGAAACGCCTAAATTAGATAAAAGACTTCCTAGATATCTTTCTTTAGAAGATAGTAGAAAATTGCTAAATGTTACCTCCAACGAAGATAATAGAAATTCAGAAAGAGATTATGCTATTATCACTTTATTTCTTAATTGTGGTATGCGTCTTTCTGAATTAGTTGGTATTAATCTTCAGGATATTGATTTTGAAGATTGTAAGTTAAATGTTATTGGTAAAGGTAATAAGGAAAGAACCATTTATTTAAATAAAGCTTGTATGAAAGCAATCGCTGATTATTTAGAAGTTCGACCAAAACAAGGTATTAAGCATGATAGTAAGTATTCTGAAAAAGCTCTTTTCTTAAGTGAAAGAAAAATTAGAATTAGTAATCGCACAGTAGAAAATGTTGTAACCAAACAACTACAAGCTGCGGGTTTGGATACTAAGAAATATTCCGTTCATAAATTAAGACATACAGCAGCTACTTTAATGTATCAATATGGACAAGTTGATATTAGAGCATTGCAAGAGTTATTAGGACATGAAAGTATTTCTACTACTGAAATATATACACATGTTAGCAACGACCAAGTTCGTAATGCTGTTGAAAGTAATCCACTAGCTAATATATAGAAGATTGCCTTAAAAGGCAATCTTTTTAGATAGATGGAATCATAATCTTTTGTCCTACTGTTAAATTTCCATCTTGAAGATTATTTACCTTTTTTATTTCAAACATAACTTTTCTAATGTCCTTGTTTTTATAGTATTCATTTGAATTCACTTCTTTTTCAGCAATAGACCACAACGTATCTCCTTTTACGATATAATCTTCCTTATAAGAAATTTCTGTTTTAGAATAGGTTTTGCTAATACTCAATAAAGCGAGAATAATCAATCCTAATACTACAATTAAACTTCGTATAAATTTCTTTTTGTTTACTACTTTTATTTTCATATATAACCATCTCCTTAAGAATGTTTGTTCGTTTTATGAGATAATTATATACGAACATTTTTTCTTTGTCAATAGTTTTTCAAAAAAATGTTCGTTTTTTTATTTGTCAAATATCTTTTTATAATACGGCTGTATTTCTGGAAGTAAACTGTCTAAGTATATGATATTACCATGTATGTCTTCTATTTTCATATTCGGAAACGTTCTTATCATTTTGGCATTATTCCAATAAGTATTTATAAAGTTTGTTAGCTTTTTGTTTTCCTTTATCTGCTGATAGTCTTTTTCTCTTCTTTTTAAATCTCTTATTTCTATATTATTTTGAATTACCATTCTGGTAACAAATATATCTTGTGCATAACAAGTTGCTAGGCAGTCTATTGCTAAAAATAGAATGATGAAACAAAGAATGAATTTGATTCGTTTATAGGATATTTTGTTTTTTATTTTTATCATCCTTTTTTCTAAAAAGGGATTAAATTTTTTCACTAAGAATATCGTTAAAATTCCCCAAAACACGGAATATAGTAAACATACTCTTCCATTCATATTTAAAATGTTATTACTGTAATCCCACCATTTGGCATGTAAAATAATTTCTACTAAAAAACTGGTTAGATATTCAGTAGTTGAGCCTATGATATAGCCTCCTAAAAATAAGATAAAGTTATTTTTATTAAAATATTGTGAAAACACTAATATAATGACAACACCTACTCCATAGATTCCGCAAAAACGGTCCATATAAAAAGCTTTGTCTGCATTGCCATTGGCCTGTTGTTAGAATACCAAATATGGTTTCTACGATATACCCTAAAAAACTATATAAAATGAAATAAGCCAATATCTTCCAGATATTTATGCCTAATATTTTAATTTCTTTGTTTTCTTTCATATTTTCTCCTATTCATGATTTAATACAAATTATATCATGAATAGATATATTTGTCAGTATTTTTAAACCAAAAAATCCAACTCTTAGAAAGTTGAACCTTTTGGTTTTTAGGGTTAAAATCTCCCTAAACGATATGCTACCTCAGGAAATCCAATATTGTTTAAGTCATACAACTTAGTAAAAGATTCCTCTTTTCTAACACTTAAAAGAATATACCATTTTCCTGGTCGAACAGCCTGGACAACAAATTCGAAATTGAATAGATGGAAAATCCACCCCCCATCCGCACTTATTGTCTTTTCTAAGTCACATGGAATCATTTTAGTGTCAATAAAAAAAACACTATCATGAAACCGTTTTTCTCTACATCCCTCTAATAATTCTTTTAATGCTATTTCTTGCATAGTATCCCTCCTATATATCTAGAAAGTTTAAAGAGTTGCTTTGTTTTGCCAATCTATTATACTATCCTCTATTATTATTGTCAAATTGTTATGGTGGTTTATAAAAAGCTAACTATCTAATTTTTATTTTACAATTCAAATTACATACTTAGCTTTTCATTTCCTATAATAAGATTGGACTAATTTGTTCTCCTTCTAAAGCGTACTCTATGGTTTTCACAATATATTCTGCATCAAACACAATTGACCTTGGCTTAGTAATTGGATTATCTTGCCTAAAAGGTACAAAATAGTAATGTTGTCGATTTAATAATTTTCCTAGATTTTCAGCATTTCCACTTAAGCCATTATTAGTAGAAGGTGCAATTACTAAAGGATATCCGATTTCTTAAATGAGATTTTACTGCTATGGTTGCAGGTGTATCAATAATATCACATGCTAATTTTGACATAGTATTTCCGTGAGCATGGTGCTACTATCATAATATCAGTCATTTTTTTTGGTCCTATTGGTTCAGCATCTTCTATCGTATGAATTATTTTTTTGCCAGTTATGTTCTCTATTTCCTCGATAAAGTCTTTTGCTTTTCCAAATTTGGTATCTGTATGATAACTGTTGTATGACATAACTGGTATTATTTCTGCTCCTTTTTGTATTAATTCTTTCATTTTTGGTATTGTTTTTT
>CANEFU010000167.1 GCA_947426875.1 uncultured Clostridium sp. | reverse complement strand
GTATTCTTGCTGGTCCCCCCGAATTGTTACTTCATAAAAAATAGATAAACTTTTATGAAGAAAACATAAAAACTCTGAATCGTTACATTTTAATTTAACATTAAAGTAGCAATTTTGTTTTTCCTGCATATTTTAAAATGAAATATAAAAAAATGAAGGAGGTCTTACTATGCCAACCAATTATAAAGTAGCCATTGTAGGAGCAAGCGGTTTAGTTGGTAGAACGGTTTTAAAAGTATTAGAAGAAAAATCGTTATCTCATATATCTTATACCCTCTTTTCCTCTATTAAATCTGCTGGCACTAAAATTCGATTTTTAGGTCAAGATTATATTATTTGTGAATTGAATGAGCATTCTTTTGATACTCATTTTGATTATGCTATCTTTTGTGCACGGAGGTACTGTTTCTGAAAAATATGCACCAATTGCTGTTTCAAAAGGTTGTGTTGTAATCGACAACAGTAGTGTCTTTCGTATGCATCCAGATGTTCCTCTTGTTGTTCCAGAAGTAAATTCAGAAGATATTTCTACTCACAATGGTATTATTGCTAATCCAAATTGCTCTACGATTCAAGCTGTTTTACCTTTAAAAGCAATCGATACTAAATACCACATCAAAAGAATTGTTTATTCCACTTATCAAGCAGTATCAGGGGCTGGTCGTTATGGAATAGAAGATTTAGAAAATAAATCAAAAGAGGAAGATTTAAAAAAATTTCCTTGCCCTATTTATAACAATTGTATTCCACATATTGATGTATTTATGGAACATGGATATACCAAAGAAGAATATAAAATGATAGAAGAAACCAGAAAAATATTACATCATCCTGATTTGCCCATTACAGCAACTTGTGTAAGAGTTCCCGTTGTAAATTGTCATGGAGAATCTATCAATTTAGAATTAGAAAAGGATTTCGATATTTATGATATTCGTATGCTTTTAGAAAATTTTAAGGGAATTATAGTAGTTGATAATCCAGAAAAAAACTATTATCCTTTAGCTAGTAAAGCAAATGGAAATGATGAAGTTTTTGTAGGAAGAATTAGACGAGATTTTAGTGTTCCAAATGGTTTGAACTTCTGGGTCGTAGCTGATAATTTAAGAAAAGGTGCTGCTACCAATGCCATACAAATATTAGAAAACTTATTAAATAATTCTTAATTTTGACAAAAATTTGCATTATCGGTTTCTTATATGTTATAATTAATTTTGAAGTACATAGGAAATAAAGAGGGATATACATGAAACCATTTATCAAAGATTTATCAAAGAGAGATACTGAATTTCAAAATATTATCAACGAATTGATTACCAATCCAACAGTTCAAGAAATGAAAAAATATAGACAACATTATGAAACAACTTGTTTTGACCATTGTTATGATGCTGCTTATTATTGTTACCTGATTTGTAAAAAATATCATTTAGATTACATCTCTGCTACCCGTGCAGCTATGCTTCATGACTTGTTTTTATATGATTGGAGAGTAAGACAACCAGATAGAAAAGGCCTTCATGCTTTTACTCATGGTAAAAAAGCCTGTGAAAATGCTTGCCAACTGTTTGATTTAAACGAAAAAGAAAAAGATATTATTCTAAAACACATGTGGCCTGTTACTATTAAATTTCCAAAATCAATAGAAGGTTTTGTTTTAACTTTAGTTGATAAATATTGTGCCATGTCTGAATCATTTGATGTGTTTCAATCTAGATTATTTACTAAGCAAGCCTTTCGCTATGCTTATGTATTTTTAAGTTTACTAGTTATTCGAATTTAAAACGTCGTAAGGAAAATGTTTTTCCTTACGGCATTTTTGTTGTTATAAACAATGAATAAATGAACTAAAAGGTCGTAAGAAAGAACTATTTCCTTACGACACTATTTGTTTTCTTCTGTCCATCTAATCATTTTTATATCCCTATATTTTGATAAAACAGTTTTATATTTATCATATTCTTCTTCCCACAAACTACCTGGTACACTATCAAAAGCCTTAAATATTTTCTCTGCTTCTGATAAATAAATTAATTGCTCTTGTGGCGACATATTTTCATATTGTTTTGCAAATTTATATAATTTATCCAACATTTGGTTTGCTTCTATAAAAGTCCAAAAGTCTTTTACTCGTATCCCAAATAATTTTATCTGCAATACAGCATAAGCCATTAAAGCAAATATTACAAATATTAATACATATATAATTGTGAATATTGTCATTTTTTATTAACACCTCTTTTGTTTTTTCCTTTTGTACTACTTTTTAAATTATAGCATGTTTATTTTTTTTTGCAACTTCTTGTTTTACTTCTATTTATTGTGTTATAATGATAAGAATGTAATAATGAAAAAAATGGAGATGATTTATTTGGAAGAAAAATTTATCCTAACAAAAAAAGCCGGAATTTATGGAATTATTGGAAATATTTTTTTGTTGATGATAAAAGCCCTTGTTGGTTTTATTAGTCATAGTCAAGCTATGATAGCAGATAGTTTTAATAGTGCTGGTGATATTTTTGCTTCTTTGATGACTTTTATTGGGAATAAAATTGCCAGTGCACCTCATGATGAAAGTCATAATTTAGGACATGGAAAAGCTGAATATATTTTCTCTATGTTTATTAGTATTTCCATGATTTTAGTATCTGCTAAACTACTATACGACTCTGTTGCTACTTTAATTTTCGGTAGTGAGCTCCAATTCTCTTGGATTTTAGTTATTGTCTGTATCATTACGATTCTAATAAAATTATGGCTTTTTTTCTATACCAAACGAGCTTATGAAAAGCACTATAATATTTTATTAGAAGCTAGTATGAAAGACCATAAAAATGATTGCATTGTAACAACTTTCACTTTGCTTTCTATTTTATTCACATTAGTTGGTATTTACTGGATAGATAGCCTTGTCAGCATTGGTATTTCTATCTGGATTTGTTATACTGGTATTTCTATTTTTATCGAAAGCTATAATGTTCTAATGGATATTAGCGTAGATGATAAAACAAAAGATTTAATTTTAGACATCACCCATAGTTATAAAGAAATTAAAGAAGTAGAAGATATCGTTTCT
>CANEFU010000166.1 GCA_947426875.1 uncultured Clostridium sp. | reverse complement strand
AACTTGCCATTTAAACCCGGAATGTTTGGCAACTTAAACCTGGAATGTTTGGCAATCTTTAAACCCGGAATCAATAGTAAAGTTTAGTAAATTTAAGGAGAAATATGAAAAGAGAAGAATTAGGAATTTATATCCACATACCATTTTGTAAAAGTAAATGTTATTATTGTGACTTTGTATCCTATACCAATCAATGTGAGCAGATAGAACCATATATTGAGAAGGTAATTCAAGAATGGCAACAATATGACATTAGTGATTACAATGTTACAACAGTTTATATTGGTGGTGGAACACCATCTTTTATAGAAGAAAAGTATGTGAAACAATTATTAGAAGCAATAAAAGAAAAATTGCGAAACAATGAAACAAAATTTGAAGAGATGGAAGTTACGATAGAGATTAATCCAGGAACGATTACAAGAGAAAAGTTAGAACAGTATAAAAAATCAGGAATTAATCGAATCAGTATGGGTCTACAAAGCACAAATAATAAATTATTGAAACAGATAGGAAGGATTCATAATTATCAAGAATTTTTAGAAGCTTATCAGTTAATACAAGAAGTTGGATTTGAAAATATGAATATTGATTTCATGATAGGATTACCAAATCAAACTATTCAGGATATTAAACAAACTTTGAAAGAAATACAAAAATTAAATCCAAATCATGTAAGTATCTACTCTTTAATAGTAGAAGAAGGTACTAAAATAGAGGAGTTAATTAATAGTGGTGAATTAGAATTACCAGATGAAGAAAAGGAAAGACAAATGTATTGGTATGTCAAAAATACATTGGAACAAAATGGCTATAAACATTATGAAATATCCAATTTTGCCAAAGAGGGAAAAGAGTCCAAACATAATTTGAATTGTTGGGAGCAAAAGGAATATATTGGATTGGGTGTTTCTGCTCATTCTTATTTGAGGGGTGTTCGCTATTCTAATTCAGATTTTACGAAAACCAAAGAATGGGATTTTACAGATAAGAAAATAGAAGAAAAACAGACTTTAGAGGATAAGAAAAGGGAATATATGTTATTAGGATTGAGAAAAATAGAGGGGGTAAGCATTCAAAAGTTTAAAGAAAAATATATAGATAATCCAATTTATTTGTATCGAAAAGAGCTGAACAAGTTAGTAGAAGCGGGATTGTTAGAAATAAATGGTGATTTTATACGATTGACAAGCAAAGGGATTGATGTAGCCAATTTAGTATGGGAAGAATTTGTTTAAACAAAAAAGAAAAAAAGTTCGTAAAAAGTATTGACAATTAGAAAAATTGAAGATACAATAAAAGCGAACATTTTTTTAGGAGGTAATCATATGATAACAACATTACACATAAAAAACATAGGAATTATAGAAGATATAACAATAGATTTTAATCAAGGCTTAAATGTATTAACAGGAGAAACAGGAGCAGGAAAAACGTTAATTATAGATTCTTTACAAATTATATCAGGAGGTAGATTTTCAAAAGAAATGATACGACGAGGAGAAAATCATTCCTTTGTAGAATTGTGTATGTATGAGCCAGATAACGAAAAGGCAATAGATGGAAATATAATTGTATCAAGAGAAATTAGTTTAAATGGCAAAAATATGTGTAAAATTAATGGAAGAATGGTAACAGTTAATGAGTTAAAAGAATTCATGAAACAATTCATTGAAATACATGGGCAAAATGACAATCAGAATTTATTAGAAAATAAAATGCATTTAAATTATTTGGATGGTTTTATAGGAGAAAAAATTTCAGATAAAAAGCAAAAATACATAGAATTATATGAGCAATATTGTGAAGTAAAACAGGAGTTAAAAAGTAATTACGGAGATGAAAAAGAAAGACAGAGAAAATTAGATTTATTACGATATCAAATAAAAGAAATAGAAGAAGCAAAGTTAAAGGTAAACGAAGAAGAGGAGTTAGAGGAAAAGAGAAAAATCATAGTAAATGCAGAGAAAATAACAGAAAACTTGCAAGAAGCGGATAAACTAATAGCAGAGAATGGAATAGACAGTATTAGCATGGCAATTCGAGCGTTAGAAAAAATTGAGCAAATAGATAGTAAGTATGAAAAAGCAACAAGTGAATTAAAAAATATTTATTATGAATTACAAGAATTAGCAAGAGATGTCAACGGTTATAGAAGTGACATGGATTTTGATGAAGAAGAGAGAGATTTTATAGAAGAAAGATTGGATTTAATGAATTCTTTAAAAAGAAAATATGGAAATACGATAGAAGAGATTTTAAAGTATAATGAAAGTATCAAAGAAGAGGTAGAACATATAGAAAATTTAGAAGAATATAATGCAAAGCTAAGAAAAAAGCAAAAGGAAATAGAAGAACAAATGAAATTATTGGCGGAACAGATGCATGAGATAAGAAGTAAGAAAGCGAAGGAGTTAAACGAAAGAATTAATCAAGAATTAGAAGAACTAGAAATGAAAAATGCTGAAATACAAGTAAAAGTTAATTATTTGGAGAACGAATATTTAAGAACAGGAAAAGATAATGTTACTTTTTATATGATAACGAATAAGGGAGAAGCAGAAAAAGAATTATCTAAGATAGCATCAGGAGGAGAAATGTCAAGAACGATGCTTGCTATTAAAAAAGTATTAGCAGATAGTGACAAAATGCCAGTACTAGTATTTGATGAAATTGATACAGGAATTAGTGGAAAAGCAGCTAATTCAGTGGCTAATAAATTAAAAAGAATTGCGAAAAATCATCAAGTTATGTGTATTTCTCATTTACCTAATATAGCAGCATTAGCAGATTATAATTATTTTATTAGCAAAGAGATTTATGAAGATAGAACAAAAACACAAGTTAAATTATTGCAAGAAGAGGAAGTAATTGAGGAAATTGCAAGAATTTCTTCTGGAGAAATTAATAAAATAAGTTTACAATATGCTAATGAATTAAGAAACAAAAAAGCATCCTAAAGAAAGAGTGTCATTGCTGACACTCTTTCTTTGTGCTTTTTGCATAAACTAGAAAAAAATGGATAAAATAGAAGAGAAAGCAAATCAGGATTGAGGGACGGCCCCAAAATCCTTATTATAAAGAATATAACA
>CANEFU010000165.1 GCA_947426875.1 uncultured Clostridium sp. | reverse complement strand
AAAAAGGCATATTATAAAGAATTGGAGAATAACAAAGAAGAACAAGAAGAAATACCACAAGAAATTTTAGACTTAGTAGAGAAAAGAAAACAAGCGAGAGAAAATAAAGACTGGACAAAATCAGATGAATTAAGAGATTTAATCCAAAGTAAAGGATATGAAATAAAGGACAAAAAAGAAGGAGTAGAAATTAAGAAAAAGTAGGGGTAAAAATATGAAAATGGGGGAGTTATTAAAACGTATTTTTAGTCGTAAGAAACAAGCGTTATTGGAAAGTAGTAAACAAAAACAAGAAAAATCAGAATTTATAAAAGAGTTAAAATTTGATACAAATCACATAGAGAATTTTGGTGTTACTGTTTTGGAAATGTTAGGAATCAGAGAAGAATTTTTGAAAAATACCAAAATCATGAGTGAACTTAAAAATCATATAAATATAGTTGTTTCTCAAAGCAATATAGAAAATTGGAGAGGTATAGAATCGTCATATACAAGAGAAGAAATAGAAAATATTAGACATATGATTGAATCAAGTGTTATATCAGACGAGGAAAAGATGCTACTAGAAGAGGATAAAAAATTTATCCCTCAATATGGAATCAAAATTGATTCAGAAACAGGAGTTATTACATGTCAAACTTTGAAAAAATATGAAGAAGAAAATCAGATAGAGGAAGATAATTATTTTTGGAAAGATAATGGAGAAGTAGTAGTAAATTATGAATCCTATAGAGTTAGTCAAGAAGATGAGGATATCGTAAAGAATACGGATGCTATTTATAGAGATACCTATGATGAAAAAGGGTTTCAAATGAAAAGTGACCATATAGATTATGATATTTATACAATACAAGAACATCAAGAAATAATTCAAAGAGAAACCCCTCCTTATATTGCTAAAAGAGAAATAAGAGGAAATGGTACTTGGCAAACAAGTTATCATATTATCAATTTAGAGAATTTATCAGAATTATCTGCCAATAATTTTCAAGATAAGAACTTCTTTGATACAAAAGAAGAAGCAATCAGTTTTTATGAAAAAAATAAAAGAAGATTTGGTAGTATACAAGTTCAAGCTAGAGAGTGGTGATTGGTAACAAGAATGAACATAAGACAGAGCAAGACGTAATTTGACTTTTTAAAGTAAGAAGATTATAATAAGAAAAACAAAGGGAAAGGTGGAATGAAAAATGGCCATTTTATTACCAGGAGGAGCTGGCTATATTGGTAGTCATACTGCTATAGAATTACTAGAAGAAGGAAAAGAAATTGTAATTATTGATGATTTTTCAAATAGTAATCCAAAAGTATTAGAGGCAATCAGAAAAATAACAGGGAAAGATTTTAAATTTTATGAAATGGATTATACCAATCAAGAAAAATTAGAAACAGTATTTGAAGAAAATAAAATTGAAGCAGTTATTAATTTTGCAGGATTTAAAGCAGTAGGAGAATCGGTACAAAAACCAATCGAATACTATAGAAATAATGTTTCTGGTGCATTGATATTGCTAGATACCATGAGAAAATATGATTGCAAAAAATTTATCTTTAGCTCTTCCGCAACGGTATATGGAGAGCCAGAAAAAATTCCATTAACAGAAGAGTGTAAAACAGGAGGAACGACTAACCCATATGGAACAACGAAATTATTTATTGAAGAAATTTTAAAAGATATCTACACTGCTGATAATACATGGGATATTTGTATTTTAAGATATTTTAATCCAGTAGGAGCACATGAAAGTGGATTAATTGGGGAAGAGCCACAAGGAATTCCTAACAATTTAATGCCATATATTGTTCGTGTAGCAAGCGGACAATTAAAAGAATTATCCGTATTTGGAAATGATTATAATACACCAGATGGAACGGGAGTAAGAGATTATATCCATGTGGTTGATTTGGCAAAAGGACATCTGAAAGCATTGAATAAAATAGAAAAAGAAGGAGCTGGATTATATATTTATAATTTAGGAACAGGGACAGGCTATAGTGTGTTAGATATGGTAAATGCATTTGAAAAAGCAACAGGAAAAAAAGTTGCCTATAAAATGGCACCAAGAAGACCAGGAGATATTGCGACATGTTATGCAGACCCTGAAAAAGCAAAAGAAGAGTTAGGATGGGAAACAGAAAAAACATTAGAGGATATGTGTAAAGATTCTTGGAATTACATTGCTAAACAACAATAAAAGGAGGAAACATGATAAACTTCAAACAAAACATAGCAAAAGAAATAGCTAAAATAATTGATATAGAAGAAAAACAACTAGAAAATTATATAGAAATACCAAAAGATGTAAAAAATGGAGACTATGCTTTTCCTTGTTTTTTCCTTGCGAAAGAGTTACGAAAAGCACCACAACAGATTGCGAACGAAATCAAAGAAAAATTAGAAATTGACAGCAATGTGATAGAAAAAGTAGAAGTATTAGGAGGATATTTAAACTTTTATACGAATAAGCAATTATTAACACAAGAAGTGATAGATGAAATGGCAAAGGGAGAGGAATATGGAAAAGCCAAAATAGGAGAAGGAAAAACAGTATTAGTAGAATATTCGTCACCTAATATTGCGAAACCATTTCATATAGGACATCTAAGAACAACGGTAATAGGTGCAGCACTATATAACATTTATCAATATCTGGGATATCATACAATAGGAATCAACCATCTAGGAGATTATGGAACGCAATTTGGAAAATTAATAGAAGGCTATAAAAGATGGGGCAATGAATACAATTTAGAAGAAAACCCAATTGAAGAATTAATGAAGATTTATGTTCGAATTAATGCACTTTGCGAAGAAGAGGAAGAAGTATTAAATGCTTGTAGAGAGAATTTTAGATTATTAGAGCAAAAAGATAAATATTGCATGGATATTTGGGAAAAATTCAAAGCATTAAGTTTAAAAGAATTTCAAAAAGTATATAACATGTTAGGAATTCATTTTGATGCATTGATTGGAGAGTCTTTCTATATTGATAAAATGGATAAAGTATATGAATTATTAGAACAAGCAAAAGTTTTAAAAGAATCTGAAGGAGCGCAAATTGTTGATTTAGAAGATAAAGGGCTAGGTGTCTGCATGATAAGAAAATCAAATGGCTCTAGTATATATGTAACAAGAGATTTAGCTGCCATTCGTTAT
>CANEFU010000164.1 GCA_947426875.1 uncultured Clostridium sp. | reverse complement strand
TGCAAGCCCATTCAATTTTAGAGAGCAATTCTCTTTTAATCTTGTTTTTCTTCTTAACGATACTAATCATACCACACCATCCTTCCTTGTTCAAGGTAAAGGCATTAAAAAAATCAACCTTTTACAGTTGATTTATCAATGTTTTCGTCTGGTGCGACGATTTTACTTAATGGAGCCAATAGGCAGAATCGAACTGCCGACCTACAGGTTACGAATCTGTTGCTCTACCAACTGAGCTATATTGGCATTTAACTAAAAAATATATTACACTATTTTTATGTTTTTGTCAATGTAAAAAAGATGATTTTTTCCTCCGTCCCCAAAATCATCTTTTTATATTTTTGCTAAAATAATAATTCTATATTCATCGTCATCTGTACAACAAGACAAGGTAATTTCTGGCTTATTATTGGTATCTCTTTTTATATAACTTACATCCTCTGCTGTCGTTATAAATTTATTATAAATAGTGTATTCCACTTTATTTCCATCTAGCGTTGTTATATATATTTTATCCCCCAATTTCAGATTTTTATTGTTTGAAAAAATGGTTCCATTTCTGAAATTATGACCTACAATTTAATTATTTCCATTTTGATTTAATTCTCCTGTTGCATATAATAAACAAGGTGCACTTTTCATTCCTTCTACTGTTACTTGATTTAAGATAGGAATATCAACTCCTGTTTGTGGAATTTCTATCTTTCCAATTGTTGCAAAACCATTATAGTTTGTTAAAATTGGGTTTTGGATTTCTTCTGGTAATTTTGCTTCTTCCTTTACGGATTCTACTATTTCTGCTTGTGTACTCTCTTTTTCTTGGCTGTCTTCTTTAACTTTCCCTTCTGTTATGATTTCTTCTTGTTTCTGTATGGTTTCTTCTATATTTGATACTTCTTTTTTCTCTTCTTGCAATTTCTGTTCTTTTGGTTTCTCTTCTTCCTCTAATATTACTGTTAAAGGAGCTTGCTTTGTCATAATAGACTTCGTTGAAACAACTGGATTGATTCCTACGATAACTTCCTTGATGGTTCTATCTTTTGTGAAAAAATGGATGAATGCAACGATTCCGCATAAAATAACTAAGATAGCTATTCTACTATAAAATATAGTTGTTGCTTTTCTGTTTTTTTCCAACATAGTCAAATTTTTCACTCCTTTTCTTTAAAACACGTATCTATTTTATCATCTTGTTTTACATAATGCAATAGTTGGTTTTAAATTTATATAAAAAAACAGGTTATCTTTTGTGCTTACGCACGCAAACTAACCTGTTCTCTTTTATTTCTTATTAATACATTCCGTCCATTCCAGCTGGCATACCTGCATCGTGTCCTCCACAATTACATCCTTTTGGCTCTGGTGCATCTGTTACAATACTCTCTGTTGTTAATACCATAGAAGCAATAGATGCTGCATTTTGTAGGGCACTTCTTGTTACCTTTGTTGGGTCTACAATTCCTGCTTTTTTCATATCTACATATTCTTCTTGTGCTGCATCAAATCCTACTCCTTGCTCAGCTTTTTTTACACTATCTACAATAACTGCTGGCTCTAATCCTGCATTAACTGCAATTTGTTTTACTGGCTCTTCTAATGCTTTTAGTACTATTTTAGCACCTAAAGCTTCTCCACCTTCTAAAGAAGCAACTAATTTTTCTACTTTTGGTATTACATTAATTAGAGCTGTTCCTCCCCCGCTAACAATTCCTTCTTCTACGGCTGCTTTTGTTGCAGATAAAGCATCTTCAATTCTTAATTTTTTATCTTTCATTTCTACTTCTGTGGCAGCTCCTACTCCTATAACAGCTACTCCACCTGCTATTTTAGCTAATCTCTCTTGTAATTGCTCTTTATCATAATCACTCTTAGTTTCTTGAATTTGTGCTTTTATTTGGCCTACTCTGTCAGCAATTTGTTGTTTATCTCCATTACCATCTACAATAATGGTATTTTCTTTTTGTACTTTTACTTGTTTTGCTTTACCTAATTGACTTACTGTCGTATCTTTTAATTCTAATCCTAAATCTGAAGTAATTACTTCTGCACCTGTTAAGATTGCAATATCCTCAAGCATTGCTTTTCTCTTATCTCCAAATCCTGGTGCCTTTACGGCTACTACATTTAGCACACCTCTTAATTTATTTAAAATTAAAGTTGATAATGCTTCTCCTTCTATATCATCACATATTATTAATAATTTGCCTGATTCTTGCATAATTGCTTCTAATAATGGTAATACCTCTTGGATATTGCTAATTTTTTTGTCTGTTACTAATATATATGGATTATCTAATACTGCTTCCATTTTTTCTGTATCAGTTGCCATATAAGGAGATAAATATCCTTTATCGAATTGCATTCCCTCTACTACATTTAACTCTGTATTAGAAGTCTTTGATTCTTCTATCGTAATAACACCATCTTTTGATACTTTCTCCATGGCATCCGCAATTAGTGCTCCAATTTCTTCGTTGTTAGCTGATATACTTGCTACTCTTGCAATATCTTCTTTTCCATTAATATTCGAACTGATTTCTTTCAATCCTTCAATTGCTGTATCTACAGCTTTATCCATACCTCTTTTAATAGCCATTGGGTCAGCACCAGCTGCTACATTTTTTACTCCTTCTTTTATCATGCTTTGTGCTAAAACAGTAGCTGTTGTAGTTCCATCTCCCGCTACATCATTGGTTTTAGTAGAAACTTCTTTTACTAAACGAGCTCCCATATTTTCGTATTTGTCTTCTAATTCAATTTCCTTTGCAATGGTAACACCATCGTTTGTAATAAGTGGTGCTCCAAAACTCTTATCTAATACTACATTTCTTCCCTTTGGTCCTGAAGTTACTTTAACGGTGTCTGCTAATTTATTAACACCTTCTAATAAAGATTTTCTTGCTTCTTCTCCAAATTTAATTACTTTTGCCATTTTCTATCCTTCCTTTCTAACTTGCCAACGTTGCCAATCATTCCGGATTTAAATGCCAAACATTCCGGGTTTAAATGGCAACTTTGTATTATTTTTTATTTGTACGATTATACTATTATACTAATATAATAAAACCACATATTTACAAGTTGCCATTTAAACCCGGAATGTTTGGCATTTGGCAAACCCGGAATCATTGGCAACCTTATTCTTATTCAACAACTGCTAAGATATC
>CANEFU010000163.1 GCA_947426875.1 uncultured Clostridium sp. | reverse complement strand
GTATATGGTACTAAATAGTCAGATGTCTTATGGTTTTCTACAAATTTGTGCGTTTTTCTAACGCCTATGATTAAGTTTCTTTTCATATGAGCAAATTCTTTGTTTGATTTCTTTCGCATTTCTTCAATATTATTGTGATTTTCGATTTCTATTTTAGGTACATCTTGGTATTTTTCCATTAATTCTTTTCCCAATGGATAATGCATGATTTCTTTTTCAAAATAAATAGCCTTTGGTTTGAACATTTCTCTTTTCCTCCCTAATAGATTTATTCTAACCAAAAGCTATTTTACTATTCTTATTTTATGGCATTTAACATTTTTCCCATAGTTTCTAGTGTATAATCGTTTTCAAAAATATAATCAAATTCATATGGCTCATAATTTATACTGCTAGCATCTCGTTTTAAAAAGTATTCCTCTGTTATCTTATCTCTTTGCATGACTTTGTTTTTTCTTTTTTGTCCTTCTGCTTTTATCCATATTTTTGCATCACATTGGTTCCAATACTTACTAATTGGCAACAATGCCCATTCTATGATAATGGTGTCTTTTGTTTCTTTTTCTAAGATTTCATCTAACATTTTTTGCATATATCCCCAAGTAATATCTGTTAAAATATTTGATTTTTCTTTGCTAGAAAACACTATGTTTCCTAACTTCTTTCTGTCTATTTTTCCATCTTCTCCTAATATTTCCCTTCCAAAAGCTTCACATAGTTCTTTGGAAATTTTTTCATTACTGGTTGCCTTATGTCCTATTTTATCAACATCAACACTTGTACATTTGAATTTTTCGGACAATGCTTTTGCTAATGTTGATTTTCCACTTCCCGATTTTCCTGTTATGCCTATTATTTTCACTTTTCTCCCCTTTTTTCATAAATTACATAGTCATAATCTAAGCTATTCTCTTCATCTTTAGGACCTTTTTCCCTACTTGTTTCTTTCCAAATTTCCTCATTGATTTTTGGAAAGAAAGCATCTCCTTCAAATTCTTTATCTATTTCTGTTACATACATTTTTGTTACATATGGCATTAACAAATTGTAAATCATGGCTCCACCAATGACAAAATTTTCTTCTTCATTTTCTATGTATTCCTGTATTTCTAGCATAGAATGAACGACTTGCACATTTTCATCCTTTACTTTAAAATCAGGATTTTGACTAAAGATAATGTGTTTTCTATTTGGTAATACTCTTCCAAGCGATTCAAATGTTTTTCTTCCCATTATAATAGTATGTCCTGTTGTTAATTCCTTAAATCTCTTTAAATCTGCTGGTAATTTCCATATTAATTGATTTTCTTTTCCTATAATATTATTTCTTGCTTTTGCTACTATGATACTTAACATTTTTACTCTCCTTCTTTCGAAACAAAAAGGGACAGTCCTTTTTCGTTTCACACTTTTTGTCGTTTTGTGTTTATTTACTTTTTCGACATTTTTCTATTTAATTTTTGAAACAAAAAAGGACTGTCCCTTTTTGTTTCTCTGTTTCTTATTCTGCTACTGGAATTTTCCCTAATTTTATCTCTTTATTATAAGCATATCCTTCTATTTCAAAATCGTCTGCTTTGAAATCATAAAAATTCTTGGTTGGATTTTTTATGATTAATTTTGGGTGTACATCCATGCTTTCTGCTTCTATTAATTTTTTAACAAGTGGAATATGTCTATCATAAATATGACAATCTCCTATATTATGTGTTAGTGTTCCTACTTCTAATCCTGTTACTTGGGCAAACATATATTGCAATGCTGCATATTGCATGATATTCCATCCATTGGCCGCTAACATATCTTGAGAGCGTTGATTTAAAATTAAATGTAATTTTCCTTGTTTTACTAGCCATTGCGTACTATATAAACAAGGTTCTAATCCCATGTCCTTTAATTCTTCATGATTGAATATGTTGGTCATAATTCGACGACTAGATGAATCGTTTTTTAGTAGATATAAAACATAATCTACTTGGTCCATTTCTTGTATCCCATCTTTCGTTCTGAATTGATATTTTTTTCCCATTTGATAACCATAAGCTTTTCCAATTGAACCTTCACTATCAGCCCATTGGTCCCAAATATGAGAGTCTAAGTCTTTTATATTATTTGATTTTTTTTGCCATATCCATAATACCTCATCAATGGCTTTTTTAAATGTTTTGCTATTGTTTCTTAAAGTTATCATTGGAAATTCTTTTCCTACATCATATTTATTGGATACGCCCACTACAGATATATAGTTAGCTTCTGTTCCGTCTTCCCATCTTGTTCTTACATTCGTTCCTTCTGAAGAATATCCATTTTCTATTATTTCTTTACAGGTTTCTATAACATGTTTGTCTGCTTGTGTCATGTTGATTCATCCTCTATTTTTTTCAAAGTATATCACATTCTATTTTAAATTTCTACTTTTTTCTTTCTGTTTTTACAATTTTATGGAATTCTCTATTTTTATTCTTTTTTAAATTCAAAAACAGAAAAACCAACACTTTGTAAAAGCATTGGTTTTCTAAACAAATTCGATTTAATACCTTTTTAACTTAAGTTATAGACTTGAAAAAACTTCTAATTTTATTATACCGCAAATTGTAGGTTTTTTCAATAAAATACGAAGGTTTTTCATCGCAAAATTCGACACTTACAAAGTATATCTTATTCTCCAAATTCCCATTTTGGAACATATTCCTCTTCATGCTCTCCTAGCTCTTGTACAAAACCATTTTCGAATCCTAACTCATCTATATAATCTTCCATTTGCCTCCATTCTTCTGGCGTTAATTTTCGATTCAAGTTTTCCACTTTTTTTGCTTGATAGGTTGGAAAGTACTGTGCCATAACACTGATATAGATTTCATTTGATACATTTGTTCTTATCCATTTTAAAACTTTTTTACTATTTTCGATATGATTTGGTAATACCAAATGTCTTATCATAACTCCTTTTTGAATCATTCCCTCTTCGTTTAGTTTAGGCATTCCTACTTGTCTAATCATTTCCTGAATGGCTTTCGTTGCTACGGCAAAATAATTCTCTATTTTAGAATATTGTAAAGCTAAATTATCTTCTGCATATTTTAAATCTGGCAAATAAATGTCAATATAACCTTCTAGTAATTTTAAAGTTTCTACTTTTTCATATGCATTTGTATTATAAATAATAGG
>CANEFU010000162.1 GCA_947426875.1 uncultured Clostridium sp. | reverse complement strand
CCACTTCGAGAAGAGACTTAGGAATGCGACCTTTAGGAGATGTACAGGACAGTATTGTTTCACTTGCTTCCAAAGAAGGAGAAATTAACAAATTATTCAATTACGAATTTACAAGAGGAAAGCTTCAAGGACTTAGCTTTTCAGATATCTATTTTTCAGCTATGAAGGAAATAAATGGAGAATTTGAGACCTCTATCATAAAAAGTAACGAAGTATTAAATATGATTGGAAAAGTAATACCAGTCACTTTAGATGAAATGAAGATTGTAGCCGAATTAGCTAATGGATATATAGTGGAAGAAAAATCAAGAATACCAAAAGTAACAGCAGAAAAAATAACAAACATCAATCGTATTTTCTTAAATCCATCTAACTGTAGACCAGCACCAGGAGTAGTGGATGCTATTAAAACGGCAGATTGTATTATTATTGGGCCAGGAAGTTTATATACAAATGTAATTCCGAACTTATTAGTAAATGGAGTAGCAAAAGCTATCAAAGAAAGTGCTGCTATTAAAGTATATGTAAGCAATATTATGACAGAGCCAGGTCAAACCGATAATTACAGTGTATCAGACCATTTAAATGCTATTGTAGAGCATTGTGGCAATGGAATTGTAGATTACTGTATTTATGATACAGGAGAAATCATACCAGAATTTATTAAAAGATATAATTTGGAAGGGCAAGATTTAGTAGAACAAGATATTGAAAAAGTAAAAGGAATTAAATTTTTACAAAGAAATTTATCTATGATAGCAAATGAGCATATTAGACATGACCCTAATTTAGTAGCAGAATCTATTATTGAATTAATTTGTGACGATTTAAAATATCAAGATAAGGAAAATGACCCTCAGTATTTAATGCTAAATACAAAATTACGAGAAGAAAAAAGAATTACGAAAGTGAAAAAAGCGATGAAGAAGAAAGAACAAAGGGAAATAGCAATGGAAGGAAAACATGTAAAAACACCAAAAGGAAAAAGTAAATTTAGTAATAAATATAGAGATAGAATTGCATCAATTCGTGAAGCTGATGAAAAAGTTAGAACAAGAATCCAGAAAGAAGAAAGTCAAGGAAAAACAGATAAAAAGAACAAAAAACCTAAAAGTGCAAGAGGAATAAAAGGCAATTAAAAAAAATTAAAGAGGGATAAATATGAAAATTACAAAGGAAAATTTGAATTTAGAAGACGGACTAAAGAAAGAATGGTTGCTAACAAATGGAATAGGAGGATTTAGTTCCTCAACTGTCATTGGAGCAAATACCAGAAAATATCATGGATTATTAATAGCACCACTCACACCACCAGCAAGAAGATTTTTGGTATTATCGAAGTTAGATGAGAGCATAGAAATAAAAAATAAAAAATATGATTTATATACCAATGTATGTAAATCCTATATTTCTCATGGCTATGAATACCAAGAAGAATTTAGAAGAGATTATGTACCTATTTTTAAGTATAAAATAGGAAGTGTTGAAATCCATAAAATAATATGTATGGAATATGGACACAACACAGTAGGCGTTTTTTATAAAATTAAAAATGGTGGAACAAAAGCCAAGTTAACAATAGCACCAATTGTTAATTTTAGGGATTTCCATCAAATGAACACGGCACATTACTTTGATATACAGCAAACCGTCAATAAAACCAAAGTAAAAGTAACGATAGATGGAAATTCACATACGCCAGTTTACATGTATGCCTCAGAAGGAGAATATAGAGAACATCAAAATGATACTTTTTCTAATATGTTTTATATCGAAGAAGAAAAAAGAGGTTTTTATGCAGAAGAGAATCATGCTGTGCCAGGTGTTTATGAAATAGAAATACCAGCCAAACAAGAAAAAGAAATTTCATTCATATGCTCTTTAGAGGAGAATATAGAACAAAAAAATGTGAGAAGATTTATCAATAACGAAATTATTCGTTTAGGTGAAATGTTTAATGAATCGTTATTGATTGATAATAGAAAACAAAATAAAACAAAAAAAGAGATAGAGAGAGATGACTTAATAAAAACCTATCTAATGTCAGCCGATAATTTTGTTGTATATAGGCCAAGTTTTGGATTACATACTGTTATAGCAGGATATCCTTGGTTTTTAGATTGGGGACGCGATACTTTAATTGCCTTTGAAGGAGTCTTATTAATTCCGAAGAGGTTTGAAATAGCAAAAGAAGTTCTATTAACTATGGTAAGAGATGTCAAATTTGGGTTAGTTCCCAATGGTTATTCTGGTTATGATAATAGACCACTTTATAATAGTGTCGATGCTTCTTTGTTATTATTTGAGCAAGTACAAAAATATATTCAATATACAGGAGATTATACCTTTATAAAGGAAGAAATATATCCTATTTTGCAAGGTGTTATTGAGAATTATTGCCAAGGAATTGATATCGATGATAACAATATTTATTTGGATTCAGATGGATTAATTGTTTCTGGAACAGAAGATACACAAAATACTTGGATGGATGCTAAGTATGATGGGGTAGCAATTACGCCAAGAAATGGAAAAGCAGTTGAAATAAACGCTATGTGGTATAATGCCAATCGAATTATGGTAGAGCTTACTAAAAAGTTTGGACATCCTATTTTAGCAAAGAAGTATAAAGAATTAGCAGACAAGTGCAGGAGAGCTTTTGAAGAGAAATTTTATCATGAGAAAAAGAAATGTCTATATGATGTGCTTGGTGATGAGCAGATAAGACCAAATCAATTATTTGCATTAAGTTTAACATATCCCGTATTAGAGCCAAATACAGAGATAGCAAATCAAATGTTAGAAACGGTTGAAAAGAAACTATTAAATAATTATGGTTTAAAAACACTTGCCAAAGGCGAAAAAAACTATGTGGAAATCTATGAAGGAAGTCCAGAGAAAAGAGATACTAGCTATCATCAGGGAATTACTTGGCCATGGCTATTAGGACTGTATTATAATAGTTTGAAAAATAGCTTGCAGTCAGCTAAGAATTCACAAGAAAAGAAAGAATGGGAAGAAAAGCTAGATAAATTTGTTGATAAAACGACAAAAACTTTTCAAAAAGAGATTTTTACAAATGGCTGTATAGGTGGAATTGCAGAGCTATATGACTCTAAAAAACCACAGTTACCAAAAGGAACGATTAATCAAGCATGGAGTGTAGCAGAGGTGTT
>CANEFU010000161.1 GCA_947426875.1 uncultured Clostridium sp. | reverse complement strand
CACGAGCAAATGCCTTCTCATTTAAACCCGGTATTGTTTGGCAACCCCTTTAAACCCGGAATGTTTGGCAACCTTTGAGTGATTTAGATGTTGGAGAAGAAATTCTTGTTTAGAAGTAACTTCATCTATGTTAAAAGGCAAGAACTGGTCTAAATGTATCATTCCAACCCCAACCAAAGTGGTCCATAAAGCAAAAACTAGAAGAAGGGTCAGCACCATTTATGCCACCTCGTAAAATAAATGGATTTAATCCATAAGGAAACTGTGAAGTAGATGAGAACCAAGCACTGTTACTTCCTTCACTATAAGAATTAGAAGTCTCATATACAGCATCTCCTTTGTACTTACTACCGGTGTTATAGGCATTAGATTGAGTTTGGGATGAGCTTCCTATTTGTACTGTTTTATATGCTGTACTAGTTGTTCTTTCTGTTTCTGTTGCACCATAGAAGTCTCCACTTGCCGTTCCACCATATTTTTCTAAATTAGTATTGTTTCCTGTTACATAATTTGCAACCTGTTCCCAAGCGCATCCGTTGGTATCATATATTCCTGTAGCATTATGTGTTGTTGATTGTTTTTTATTAGTTCTATAAATAGTTTTCTTGTTAGTACTTCCACCAGTATTCCAAGTTGAGTTTTTTTCTATTTTTTGACCATTGGTTCCATATTTGCTATGAGCTAAATAAACCATTACTCCCCATTCACTATTTTTTGCCATGTGACTTTTTAAATCTACATTTTCTCCAAAAGAGCTTTGTTTAGCAATTTTATACTGTGTTTTTATATCTAAAAACTTTAAACTCATGACGCCAGGTTGTACAGTTACATTTGAAGAGGTTCCAGTTGCTTCAAATTTTGCTATCCATAATCCTTCTAATTCTCCGAATCCGCCTCCATTTGCTGCGTTACTTGTAAAGGCTGGATGAACTAACCATTTTGTTGTTCCTGCACCTGTTTCGCTTGGATTGGTTGTTATGGTTCCTGTTTCACCATTCAAAAATTGGTTGTTTGTAGTGATAAAGGCTATTTCTATGGTTCCAGCTGTATTACTATGATATCCATTAGTTATTTTATAAGCATATCTTGGTATCCATACCCACATACTTTTATCTGTCGTCATAGCATTTGCCCATTTATTTCCGCTTTGTTCTTCCCCAACATATTTTATGGGTTTGATTTGTCCAGTTATCTTTGGCTCATTTATTTTCGCATTTCCATAATGGTACCATTCTGCATCTGTTGTACTTGTTGTTATCCATTCTTCTGGAGCTGTTTCGATTTCTTTTTCGATACTAACTTCTTTTTGTATGCCGTTGATTGTTGCTTTAACAGTTATTGTATAAGTACCAGATTCTGTTACTAAATAACTATTGTTCTCATCTGGCTGTTTTTCCATAATTCCATTTGGTGATTTTACTATAATTTCATCTATCTTTTCTATTTCTGCATCACTTTTTACTTGAACAACAATCTTTACCTTATCATACAATATACCATCTGCTAAAGGTTCTCCATTTTCTTGATACAAATTAGCTTCTATTTGAAAAGTTCCATTTTTACCAAAACTTTCAATAGAACCTGTTGTTATATTAATAGTTGCTTCATATCCATCTACTTCCACTACTATTTTCCCATTTTCTAAATCTTCGCTTACAATACTTCCGCCAATTCTTGCAATTTCGCCTTTGAAAGTTTCCACATTAAATTTTCCATCTTCACCATAGCTTGCTAATGTTGCTAATTTAATTTTTTCTAAGGATGCTTCCTTTTTTTGTTCTTCCTTCGCAATTGTTGCTTTGGATAATAGTCCATTTTCTCCCGTTAACGTTGCTATACTTATCCCTGCTAAAATTAATAGTACAATAATAGTAATAACGAGTGCAATTAGTGTAATTCCTTTATTTCTTTTCATTTTCTTATTTCCTCCATTTTCTTCTGTTTTCAACAAAAATTTTATCAATCAGAAGGTAATTATGTCTATATGTTTATACTTGTTTTTTAAAAAGTAAAAAGTGAAAAACAAGAAAAAGATTGACAGATTAAGCAATTCGTGGCATAATATACAATATAAAAAATAACTAAGAAGGGAAAGCAATGGAAATTAATCAAAAAAAATCAATTCTAGAAGCCATTCTTTTTGCAGCAGGAAGACCAGTATCCCAAAAGGAACTAATATTAAATTTAGAAATACCAGAAGAAGATATAGAAAATATCATAGCCAATATGCAAGAAGAATATCAAAGAGAAGCGAGAGGAATTGAAATTATAAAAGTAGAAGACGCCTATCAGTTATGTACCAAAAAAGAATTATATGATTATATCTATCCAGTCTTGGATAACAGACGACAACCAAACTTATCCAATGCAGCAGTAGAAACGTTAGCTATTATTGCTTACAATCCTAAAATAACAAGAGCAGAAATAGAAGCAATTCGTGGTGTATCAGCAGATGCTTGTGTTTATAAATTATTAGAATATGGGCTAATCGAAGAAGCAGGAAAAATTGACTTGCCAGGGAAACCAATGTCCTATAAGACAACAAGTGATTTTCTAAGAAGATTTGGGTATAGTTCATTAGAAGACTTACCAGAATTGCCAAGATATAAAATGGATGAAAATCAACAAATTGTAATTGATGAGCTGATACAAGAAGAGGCTCCAATGCCCGAAAGGGAAGAAGAGGTAACTGAAAATAAAAAAGAAGAAATATAAAAAAGAAGAGGAGAAATGATGATGAGTGATAAAAAAGAATTTGTTAAGGATATTACAAATATTGACGAGGATTTTGCACAATGGTATACAGACATTGTATTAAAAGCAGAATTAGCTGATTATACAGCAGTAAAAGGATTTATTTCAATTCGACCATATGGATATGCAATATGGGAGAAAATACAAGAATATACAGACAAGAAATTTAAAGAACATGGTGTGAAAAATCTATCTATGCCAGTTTTAATTCCAGAAACATTACTAAATAAAGAAAAAGACCATGTAGAAGGATTTGCACCAGAAGTAGCATGGGTAACAATAGGAGGTGGAGAAGAATTAGAAGAGAAATTATGTATTCGTCCAACTTCTGAAACTATGTTTTCCAACCTATATTCTAAATGGTTAAGTTCATGGAGAGATTTACCATTCCTTTATAACCAATGGTGTAGTGTATTAAGATGGGAAAAAGAAACAAGACCATTTTTACGTTCTAGAGAA
>CANEFU010000160.1 GCA_947426875.1 uncultured Clostridium sp. | reverse complement strand
AGTTATAGAACGAAAAGTGTACAAGAAAATTTATTCCATGAAAAAGTAAAAGAATATACAAAATTAGGCTATGCAAAACAGGAAGCGGAGGAAAATGCTTCTTACTGGGTTACTTTACCTAGAACCAGTGAACATGAAATAGGGCTTTCAGTCGATATAGTGTCAAAGGATTATCAAATATTAAATCAAACACAAGAAAGTACAGCTGTACAAAAGTGGCTCATAGAAAATTGCGATAAATATGGTTTTATTTTAAGATATCCAACGTATAAAAAGGAAATTACAAAAATTAATTATGAGCCATGGCATTATCGATATGTAGGGGTAGAAAATGCTAAATTTATGAAAGAAAAGGACTATTGTTTAGAAGAATATATAGACTATTTAAAAGAATATGAGAAGTAGAAAGGAAGTAAAAAATGATATTTAGTATTTTAGCGTTTGTGGCATTAGTTTTAAGTATAGGTATCAAAGATAGAAAACAATCGTTATGTGTACAATCGTTAAATTGTTTATTTGAAGCAATCTATAGCTTTTATATTAAGGCGTTGACAGGAGCTTTTTTGAGTATCGTTAATTTTATTAGAACTTTTATATTTATACAAAGCGAGAGAATTAATAGAAAAATATATATTTTCATACTTCTAATCTTTGAAGGAATCATTGTTGTAAACTGTGTCTATACATGGAATGGCTTTATCTCTATGTTACCAACAATAGGTTCTATGATTCGAACTTATTGCTTATGGCAAAGTGATATGAAATTAGTTATTACATCAGGAATTTTATATGGATTATATTATGCTTATTATCACAGCTGGTTTATTGTTATGGGAGATGTTATATTATTCATAACAGGAATCATAAGCATTTATAAAAATGATATAAAAAGTAAGAAAGAGGAGATTTGACAAATTTTTTTATTTATGGTAAGATTAGGAGTGCTGAAAAGCAAGAAAAGAACAACACATAGATATGTGTTGTCCTTTTAAACTTAGCAAAGGAGGAAGAAAAATGGAAAAAGAAGAAAACATACTAGGAACTGAGAAAATAGGAAAGCTAATCAAAAAGTTTTCAATTCCTTGTATTATATCATTACTGGTTAATTCCTTGTACAATATTGTAGACCAAATCTTTATAGGACAAGGAGTAGGTTATTTAGGAAATGGAGCAACTAACGTAGTATTTCCACTAACCATGATTTGCTTAGCATTTGCTTTAATGCTAGGAGATGGAGCCTCCAGTTATCTAAGCCTAAAATTAGGAGAAAAGAAAAAAGAAGAAGCGGCTAAAGGTGTAGGAAATGGAATTATATTATCTATTTTAATAGCTATCCTTTTTTGTGTCGTTACTTTAAGTTTTTTACCACAACTTTTAAACTTATTTGGGTGTACAGATAACTTAAGGGATTACGCTATACAATATGGGAAAATTATTGCTATGGGGTTACCATTTATGATGATAGGAACAACTTTGAATTCTATTATTAGAGCAGATGGTAGTCCGAAATATTCTATGACAACGATGGTATTAGGAGCTGTTCTAAATACAATTTTAGACCCGATTTTCATTTTTGTATTTAAAATGGGAGTAGAGGGGGCAGCGATTGCAACCATATTTAGTCAATTTGTTACTTTTATCTTAAATGTTTTATATATTAAGAAATTTAAATCAATCAGATTAAGCAAAGAAACTTACAAACTAAAGTTGAATACAGGAAAGAAAGTAGCAGCATTAGGAATTAGTAGTTTTATTACACAAATGAGTTTTGTAGTAGTAATGGCATTTGAAAATAATTTATTAGCAAAATATGGAGCACAATCTAAATTTGGTTCAGAAATACCAATTACCGTACTGGGTATTGTAATGAAGATTAGCCAAATTTTAAATAGTATTATCATTGGTATTGCAGCAGGTTCTCAACCAATTTTTGGTTATAATTATGGAGCAAGAAAATTTGATAGAGTAAAACAAGCTTTAAAAATTGTATTAGGAATTAGTGTTATGATTAGCACATTTGCTTTTATTTTATTCCAAACCATACCAGACAAATTAATTTCTATTTTTGGTAGTGGTGATGAAAACTATATGGAATTTGCTTGTCTAGCTTTTAGAACTTATCTTTTACTATGTATTTGTAATGGAATACAGATTCCATCTGGTATCTTTTTTCAAGCGATTGGAAAAAGTATCAAAAGTGCCTTATTATCATTATCTAGACAAATTTTGTTTTTAATCCCTGCTTTAGTAACATTAGGTAGTGCATTTGGAATTATGGGAGTTTTATATGCAGGACCGGTTGCAGATGGGTTAGCATTTGTAGTAGCAAGTATTTTATTGGTGTTAGAAGTAAAACATTTGAAACAAGCAAATGGTAAGAGCGAAGCATTAATGGATGATACCAGCACAGACAATCAATTGGAACAACAAGTAGTAATTACGGTAGCTAGAGAATATGGCTCAGGAGGAAGATATGTTGGTAGATTAATTGCTGATAAATTAGGAATTAAATTCTATGATAAAGATTTTATTGAAAAATTAGCTGAGGAAACTGGATTATCAGAAGAGTATATTGAAAAAAATGAACAAAAAAGAAATAGTTTGGCAGGATTAAACAATGGTTATTACTTTGGATTAAGCAATGCAGATGAATTATTTTTGCAAGAAGCAGAATTAATCAAAAAAGTAGCAACTGAAGAATCTTGTGTTATTATTGGTAGATGTGCAGATTTTATTTTACAAGATAAAGAAAATGTGTTAAAAGTATTTGTTTATAGTAACAAGGAAGATAAAATTAAAAGAGCAACCGAAATTTATGGTTATGATAAGGCAAAAGCAGAAAAAGAAATTAAAAGAATTGATAAACTAAGAGCTAATCACTATAAATATTATACAGAGAAAGAATGGAGCAATCATGCTAATTATGACATTTGCATCAATAGTGACACCTTAGGAGTGGAAAAGTCAGCAGATTTAATTTGCCATATCATAAAAGAAAAATATTGTAATCAAATTGTAACAAAAATGAAATAAAAAATATTTCCATTGGAGGAGTAAGCGTTTGAAAACCTTACTTCTTTTTTGTTGCAATTGCAACAAAAAGTTTTGCTTTTTGTGATATAATTTCCCTATCAAAAAGAAAAACGAAAGGGGAAAAAAATCAAATGAAAATTATAAAAAGAGACGGAACCATAGTAGGCTATGATGCAGAAAAAATAA
>CANEFU010000159.1 GCA_947426875.1 uncultured Clostridium sp. | reverse complement strand
ATGTTACAAAAATTTGATATACAATATTTTGTATATTGCTATTATAAAATAAAATCTAAGAAATCAAATAAAGCATTAACTGTAGCAAGTGGAAATCCAGCAATAGGAAGTCAGATATCACAACAAGAAGATAAGAATTTGGATACACAAAAATGGATTTTAAAAAAGCAATCAGAAGGTGTATACAGCATAATATCAAAATGTGGAAATTTGTATATTGATTTAGGTGGTAATACAACACAAAATGGACAAAAGTTACAACTAAGAGCAGAAACAGATTTGGCATCACAACGTTTTATCTTAGTAAATGAAACACCAAACAAAGATATAGCACAGATTAATGATGGCGTATACCAAATTCAATTACAAAGTGGCAAAGTTTTAGATATAGCAGGCGGTAGTTACAGTAATTCAGCGAATGTACAAATATGGAGTAATGACAAAGTACAACAACAAAAATTTCATATTACCAAAGTCCCTAATACGAATTACTATAAAATAGTAGCTGTAAATTCTGCAAAAGCATTAGATGTACAAGGTGGACATTCTGATTTGGGAACGAATATTGACCAATATACCCAAAACGGAACCGCTAATCAAGGTTGGCTACTAAGGAATTGTGGAAATGGATATTATCATATTATTTCAAAAGCAAATGGTCTATGTTTAGATGTTGCTGCTGGTAATATGAATGGTAATGGTGCCAATATTCAATTATATTATAGCAATGGCTCAGTGGCACAAAAATTCAAATTAGTACCAATTAATATCATAAACAATAATACGTATGAAATAGAAAGTAGATTGGACACGAACAAAATACTAGATGTAGCAGGAGGTTCTAAGTCAGACAAAGCAAATGTGCAATTATGGACAGCAGATAATGTGAACCAACAAAAGTTTATTTTCGAAGCTCTAACAACAGATACTTATAAAATAACAGTAAAACATTCTGGTAAGGCTTTGACATTAGATAATAGTTCTAATAATGTATATCAAGATACTTATAGGGGAACTGACAATCAAATATGGAAAGTACAAGAAGCAGGAGAAGGCTATTATAATCTAGTAGCTAAATCCAATGGATTTGTTTTAGATGTCGCAACAGGAACTGCTAGAGATGGACAGAATATTCAAGGTTATACGTTTAATAATTCTAATGCTCAAAAATTTAGATTTGTAACAGGACCTAGAAAATTTTATGAAGAGGGAACCTATGGAACATCTGGATTACGTATAAAAGGAGACGGAAGAGGTTCTAGCTTGAAATATTATAAATATGGAAAAGGTACGAAACATGCATTTCTCACTTTCTCAATTCATGGATTTGAAGATTCCTACAATTATGACGGGGCAGAATTAACCTATATAGCAGAAGAATTTAAAAAATATCTAGATACTCATATAGACGAAGCAATGATAAGGAGTCATAATGGACCAGGAAGAAACACATTGTTTAGTGCAGCACCAGAAAATAAAGGAATTGATATGAATCGAAATTGGTCAGTAGGTTATAAAAGAGAAACCAGTGAAAGGAATTACAATGGAACAGAACCATTTCAAGCTTATGAAGCGAGAGCACTAAGAGATTTTATACTAAACCATCAAGGAAGCAAAAATATATTAGTCGATACACATGGTTGGTTAAATGAAACAATAGGTGACAATGATTTGGGATATTATTATAGAGCACAATTTGGATTACCAAGTCATATTGGTTCCTATGGTTCAGGTTATTTAATCAATTGGGCAAGAACTTTAAACAATGGAAGGTCTGTATTAGTAGAATTGCCAGAAGTAAAAAGTCATAGTCAGACAGTAAGCAGGGGGTATTCTCAAAAATATATCAATGCAACAATACAGATGTTAAGGGAGAATTAAAATAGAATGAAAAAAAGAAATAAAATCATCATCATAACGATTATAGTAGTTTTCCTTCTTATAGTAGCAGGCTTGATTTTTCAAAATAAAAAAGAAGAAATAGAAAATAAAACAGAAAATGAAATTGACATAGAAGATGAAAAGATTATCAATGAAATTAAGAATGAAATCAATGCAACAGGTGATACCGACATCTATCAAATAGAAGAAGAATATGATGGAAGGCAAATTCTTCAAGTGAAACCAAGTATTCAATTTGAAACCGCATTGGCAGGGATTTTAAAAAAAGGGATTCCACAAGAAAATGAAGTATCGAATTTAGTGCAGGAAAAGCCAATGCAAAAAGGGATATGGATTTCAGAGAATTCCAGAGAAAGATTTTTAACCATTTTGAAAGAAAATGATATGCATGCATATGCCATTAATGAGCAAGGATATGTGTATACAACAGAAGAAAGAGAAGAGCCAAAGGCTAAGATTCTAAATACAGCTATTCATTCTGATAAATTGTATATAATAGATGTTTCTGGAACTTCTTATGTAAGGGATGAGTTTTCTGGAGAGATTTCAGAATATCCTTTTGAAAAAATGGATCCTTATCAAGCTGTAGATAGTTATGAAAGTGACAATCAAATTATTTTACAAATCACAACTAATACAGCAGGAAAATTATCCAATCAAGAGATTTTAAAAGAAATCTTGTTGAATCTGGAAAATTAATAAAATAGAAAAACAATAAAATGACAAGTAATTACTTGTCATTTTTTGTATTGTATGATATGATAATGTAGAAATTAAGGAGAAAGGGAAGATAAAAAATGAACAATATCAAAATATTTGCATGTCCAACGGCAGAAGAATTTACACAAGAAATATGTGATTGCTTAGGCGTAGAGATGGGAAAAATACACCATCAAAAATTTTCAAATGATAATAATTTTGTACAAGTACTAGAAACAGTAAGACAAAAAGATGTATATGTGATACAAACAACACAACCACCAGTAAATGAAAGAATTATGGAACTATTAATAACAATAGATGCTATCAAAAGAGCGTCTGCTAAAAATATCAATGTAGTATTACCATATTTCCCATATTCAAGGTCTGACAAAAAAGACCAACCACGTATACCAATAACAGCTAAATTAATGGCACAACTTTTAGAAGCAGCTGGAGCTACCAGAGTAATTACTTGTGATTTACACAACCCAGCAATACAAGCTTATTTTAATATTAATTGTGATAGACTAACAGCAGAATATTTATTAGAAGAATATTTTAAAGAGAAAAATTTAGATGATATGGTAATTGTTGCAACTGATGCAGGAAGCTCAAAAAAGGCATACAAATAT
>CANEFU010000158.1 GCA_947426875.1 uncultured Clostridium sp. | reverse complement strand
TTGAGCCATGTGACAAAATTCTGTATACAGCACTTCGTATTTCGTTCGTATCTTTTACAAAATACGACATAATTTCGCCATTTTTTATGTTTTGTATTTCTTTTACTTTTAATTTTAGAAATCTCTCAAATAGTTTTTCTTTGATATCTTTTTCAAATCCTCTTGATATGTATGTTTCGTAATATTTCCAAGCAACTCTTATAAGCAAATAAACTACACATACGCCTAATAGGTAATATATGCTGTTTACAATAATTTGCTTATTGGCTTCTATATCATATAAATTGTCTATAATTTCTCCAATGATTTTGGCAGGGCATGTTAATAAATAAATATTAATCGCCATTAATATAAGCATCAATACTATTTTCCATTTGTATCCTGAAATAGCATCTATTATAACCTTTTTCATACGTTACATCCTTTTCGTTTGTTTTTTAATTATTTTCTATCTTATTATAAATCGTATCTTCATTAAATCCTATCGTAATATTACCATTTTTTAATTGTTGATTTTCTAGTTGGTTGTTTAAGCTCATAAAATTAATTTCATCCTTAAAATTGAATTCATCTAAATCAAATCTCATGATTCCACTTTTCCTTTCTTCTTAAAATAGGGATTTTAGGAAAATTCCTAAACTCCCTTTGCTAATCTTTTTGTTTCTTTGGCAATCATTAATTCTTCATTGGTTGGAATAACATATATTTTCACTTTGGACTCTGGTTTTGAAACTACTTTTTCTTCACTTCTTATCTTGTTTGCTTCTACGTCAATTTCTACTCCCATAAATTGTAATTGCTCACAAATTCCCTTTCTTATGTTGATTTGATTTTCTCCAATTCCTCCTGTAAAGATAATATAGTCTATACCATTCATGGCTACCGCATATTTTGCAATATAACTTGCTATAGCATATTTAAAATTATCTAATGCAATAGCAGCTCTTTCTTCTCCATTATTAGCAGCTATTTCAATTTCTCTAAAATCTGGTACTAAACCTGAAATAGCTTGCACTCCTGACTGTTTATTTAAAATATTTTCCATTTCTTCAGCTGATAGTTTTTCTTTTTTCATTAAATATAATAAAATGGATGGGTCTAAATCTCCACTTCTAGTTACCATAGGGATTCCTCCTAGTGGTGTTAATCCCATACTAGTATCCACTGATTTTCCACCATCAATTGCACAAATGCTTGACCCCTGTCCTAAATGGCAAGTTACTATTTTCATGTCTTCAATTGGCTTATTTTCTATTTCTGCTAATCTCTGTGACACGAACATATGAGAGGTTCCATGAAATCCATATTTTCTCACTCCATATTTTTCATAGTATTCATATGGAATAGGATAAATATATCTTTGTTTTGGAATAGATTGATGGAAAGCAGTATCAAATACTCCTACCATTGGTTTATTAGGCATTACATTTTTACATGCTTCGATTCCTAAAATACAAGCTGGATTATGTAATGGTGCTAAATCAGAACATTCTTTTAATATCTCTATTACTTTGTCATCAATAACAACAGATTCTGCTATTTTTTCTCCTCCATGTACCAAACGATGTCCTACTGCATTAATCTCTTCTAAGCTGTCAATCACTTTATATTCTGGATTGGTTAATTGTTTTAAAGCAAATTCAATTGCTTCTGTATGATTGTAAGCAGGATTATCTATTTTCACTTTTTGCTCTCCCACTTTATGTGTAATAAAAGCCTCTTTCTCTCCAATTCTTTCATACTTTCCAGAAGCCAATACTTCCTCTGTTTCCATATTAATTAATTGATATTTTAAAGACGAACTACCGCAGTTCAATACTAATATTTTCATTTTTATTTTCCTTTCTTGTGAAACAAATAGGGACAGTCTCTTTTTGTTTCAGCTTTTTTGTTATTTCTTGTCGATTTCTATTTTCGACATTTTTCCATCTTTTTTATGAAACAAAACTAGACTGTCCCTGTTTGTTTCACTAATTTTAATGTTTCTCTTGCTATCATTAATTCTTCATTGGTTGGAATGGTATAGATTTTTACTTTTGAGTCTGATGCTGATAATTCTGCTTCTTCTCCTTTTATTTCGTTTTTTTGTTCATCTATTTTTACTCCTAAAAATTCTAATTGCTCACATATTGCTTTTCTAGAAATTGGCCCTTTTTCTCCTACTCCTGCTGTAAAAGTAAGTACATCAATTCCTCCCATAGCAACTGCACATCTTGCTATATAAGATGCTGTTAAATAGTGGAATACATCTAATGCTAATTGGGCTCCCTTTCCTCCTGATAAAGCCTCTGTTTCAATATCTCTAAAATCTACTGATACTTCTGATATTCCATAGACTCCTGATTCTTTATTTAAAATAAAGTTCATATCATCGGCTGATAAATTTTCTTTTTGCATTAAATAGGTAATGATAGATGGGTCTAAATCCCCACTTCTGGTTCCCATCGGAATTCCTCCTAGTGGTGTTAATCCCATACTAGTTTCTACTGACTTTCCACCTTTGATAGCACATACACTACATCCTTGTCCTAAATGGCAATTTACAATTTTTAATTCTTTGATATCTTTACCCATTATTTCTGCTACTCTATTGGAAACGTATTGATGAGAAGTTCCATGAAATCCATATTTCCTTACCCCATATTTTTTGTAATATTTATAAGGAATTGGGTAAACATATTTTTCCTTTGCTATGGTTTGATGAAAAGCTGTGTCAAATACGGCTACCATCTTCATATTATTTACTATTTTTTTACAAGCTTCTATTCCTAATATACAAGCTGGATTATGTAACGGTGCTAAATCAGAGCATTTTTTAATTTCTTCTATGACCTCATTTGTTATCACAACAGAGTCACTAAACTTTTCTCCTCCATGTACGACTCTGTGACCAATCCCCCCTAGTTCTTCTAAATTATCAATTACTCCATAAGACTTATTGGTTAGTCTGTTTAAAACAAATGCAATTGCTTGTTCATGATTTTTAGCTGGATGCTCAAATTTATGTTGTTCTCCATTTACTTTATGTGTTAAAAATGAATTTGGCTGTCCTATTCTTTCAAAATATCCTTTTGCTAACATTTCTTCGGTTTCCATATCAATTACTTGATATTTTAATGATGAACTTCCTGAGTTTAAAACTAAAATCTTCATACGATTTCCCCCTTTGATGATTTTGGGGACGGAGGAAAAAATCATCTTCATTTTCCAGTCCCGAAAACCATATATTTTATTGCCTCTAT
>CANEFU010000157.1 GCA_947426875.1 uncultured Clostridium sp. | reverse complement strand
AAGAATTCCATCTGCAAAAGGTTATAGATACTATGTAGATGAACTTTTAAATGATGAAGACATAAGTTTGGAAGAAATTAAATATATTAGTTCAAAATTGGAAACAAAGGTAAATGAAATAGAAGATTTAACGAAAATAGCGGCTAATACGATTTCAGAGGTAACTCATTATACAACGGTTTCCATAGGTCCTAAAACAACTACACAATTAATTGAGGAAATCAAATTTGTTTTATTAGGAAGCAGAATGATAATGGCAGTTATCCTAACAGATACAGGATTAGTTAAAGAAACTATCATAAAGTTTGATGAAGATATCAATGAAAAACAAGTGGAAACCATGAATTATATGTTTAATAATAAATTAAAAAATCAACCAATTGAAACAGTAGATAGACCTTTGGAGGAATATTTATATGACGAAATGATATATAGTGTCAATGTCATTAAGCCAGTTATTGAGCAAATCAAAAAGATATTAGAAGAAGATAATAAAATCTATTTAGAAGGTGCTAACAAATCTTTTGACTTGCCAGAATTTAATAGTTTAGAAGTAGCAAAAAATTTCATTAATATATTGGATACAAAATAAATTGTAGCAGATATGCTAAATTCAGGATTTGCAGAAGATATTAATGTATATATTGGGGAAGAAAATGAAAAACAAGAATTAAAAGAGTTTAGTGTGGTTACTTTTAAACACAAAGTAAATGGAAAAGATTTAGGAACAATTGGTATTATAGGACCAAAGAGAATGGATTATTCAAAAGTTATTTCTGTTATGAAATATATCAACAAAAAATTGAAAGAAATTGAGTAGGAAAGAAGGGATAAAATGGCAGAGAAAGAAAACTTAGAAGAAAAGGAAAAGAAGGAAGAGCTAAAAGATATGGTGCCAAAACAAGATTATGAAGAATTAGACGATAGATATAAAAGAATATTAGCAGAATTCGAGAATTTCAAAAAAAGAAGTAGCAAAGAAAGAGATGGATTATACAACTCTATTCTTTCTGATGTAGTGGAAGTTATGCTTCCCGTATTAGATAACTTGGAAAATGCAGCAAAAGTAGAAACACAAGATGAAGAATACAAAAAGGGAGTAGAATTAGTATTAAAACAATTTCAAGATGTATTAGCTTCTAAAGGAGTGGAGGAAATAAAAACAATAGGAGAAACATTTGACCCTGAGCTTCATGAGGCGGTAAGTAGTATTCAAGATGAAAATCTAGGAGAAAAAGAAATTGCACAAGAATATAGAAAAGGTTACAAAATAGGAAACAGAGTAATTAGACATTCTATGGTAGTAGTAGCTAACTAAATGAGAACTATTACATGTTTGGAGAAAAGCAATGAATAAAGAAATCGAAAGAAAATATGCCATAAAATATTTGCCAGAGGGAATAAAAATCGAAGCAGTCAAAAAGATAGAGCAAGTTTTTATTTACCATGATGGAAATACACTCATAAGACTAAGAAAAATAGAAGAAAATCAAACAGTGAATTATAGATATACAGTAAAAACAAAAGGTGACATTGAAAATGACAATAGTTATCAAATAGGACAAAGATATGAAATCGAAAGTAATATTACAAAAGAGTATTATGAGAAGCTACTGCCAAGAAAAATAAGTAACAAGATAACTAAAACTAGAATGGTTGTACCAATTCAAAACAAGTTAAAAGTCGAAATCGATATTTATGATGACTATCTAGAAGGTTTGTTAACAGCAGAAGTAGAATTTCCAAATGAAGAAGCAGCCAATGAATTTGAAAAGCCAGATTGGCTTGGAGAAGAGCTAGGATATCAAAAATTATCGAATCGAGCATTAGCAGAAATGAATCGAGAACAGTTTAAAAATAAAGTCTCAAAAGAATGGATACAACAGAATAAAATAATCATAGAAGAACTAAATCAGTTCATTAAAAAATGTTATTAAATTTAAAAAGTGATGATTTTGGGGACGGAGGAAAAAATCATCACAGAAATAAAATAGATAAAAAGTGATGATTTTTTCCTCCGTCCCCAAAATCATCAAAATCATAGAGGAGGAATTTTAAAATGGGAAAAATTATAGGAATTGACCTAGGAACAACAAATTCATGTGTAGCCGTAATGGAAGGTGGAGAACCAGTAGTAATACCAAACGCAGAAGGAAATAGAACAACACCATCTGTTGTAGCATTTTCAAAAAATGGAGAAAGATTAGTAGGACAAATTGCAAAACGTCAAGCTGTTACAAATCCAGACAATACGGTGATATCTATCAAAAGAAAAATGGGAACGAATGAAAAAGTAGATATAGAAGGTGACAAATTCTCACCACAAGAAGTTTCAGCTATGATTTTACAAAAATTGAAAGCAGATGCTGAAAATTATTTAGGACAAAAAGTAACACAAGCTGTTATTACTGTTCCAGCTTATTTTAGTGATAGTCAAAGACAAGCAACAAAAGATGCTGGTAAAATAGCAGGACTTGAAGTATTAAGAATTATCAATGAGCCAACAGCAGCTTCTCTAGCATATGGAATGGACAAAGAACAAGACCAAAAAATTATGATTTATGACTTAGGTGGAGGAACATTTGACGTTTCTATCTTAGATATTGGGGATGGTGTATTCGAAGTTCTAGCAACAAATGGAAATACTAAATTAGGTGGAGATGACTTTGATGAAGCAATTATCAACTACTTAGTAGACGAATTCAAAAAATCAAACGGAATTGACCTAAAAGCTGACAAAATGGCAATGCAAAGATTAAAAGAAGCAGCAGAAAAAGCAAAAATTGAATTATCTGGTGTACAACAAACACAAATTAATTTACCATTTATTACAGCAGATTCAACAGGACCAAAACATTTAGATGTTAACTTAACAAGAGCAAAATTTGAAGAATTAATCCATGATTTAGTAGAAGCAACTGCTGGACCAGTTAACCAAGCTTTAAAAGATGCTGGATTAACACCAAACGATATTCATAAAGTATTATTAGTAGGTGGTTCTACAAGAGTTCCAGCTGTTCAAGAAGCAGTAAAAAGAATTACAGGAAAAGATGCTGATAAAGGTATTAACCCAGATGAATGTGTTGCTATTGGTGCAGCAATTCAAGGTGGTGTTTTATCAGGAGATGTAAAGGATTTAGTATTATTAGATGTAACACCATTATCTTTAGGAATTGAAACATATGGTGGAGTATTTACAAAATTAATCGAAAGAAATACAACAATACCAACAAAAAAATCACAAG
>CANEFU010000156.1 GCA_947426875.1 uncultured Clostridium sp. | reverse complement strand
ATTCTCCCATATCTCCAACTTTAACTACCGCTCCCGTTGTAAGAATACTATTATTATCTAGTTGGTTTCCTTCTTTATCAATAAATGTCAATTCTTGATTTGTTGTAACATTTTCCATAAATTTAGCTACTGTTGTTAACGGTGCAACTCTTGAAATCTCTTCATTTTCTTCATCTATCTTATATTTGTCAGAAGCAAATTTATTTTCTTCTTTCTTTACAATCCAATTTACATTTGCTTCCGCTGTTCCTCTATTTCCTAAAGGTCCTATATAGTAAAATGTATAAGTACCATTCTCCGTAAATACATAGGTATCTCCATTTTCAATTGGTTCACCTTTTTCATTTACGATTGTTACTCCACCTTCATCAAATGTTATCGTTGCTGTTACATCTTGATTGGTTGGTTCATTGATATCATATGTGATCGTTGCTATTGGTGGTACTTTATCAATCCAAGTTACTTCTGCTACTGCTGTTCCTGCATTTCCTGCTGGTCCTATATACTTAAATTCATATCTTCCATTCTCTGTAAAGGTATGCGTATTTCCACCTTCTACATAAACATTTTCTTTGTCAAAAGTTATGGTTGCTGTTACATCTTGATTGGTTAGGTCGTTTATGTCATAAGTAATTGTTGCGTTTACTGCTCTTTTATCAATCCATCCCACTTCCGCTTTTGCATTTCCTTTGTTTCCGGCTTTATCTACAAATTCGAATTCAAATTCTCCGTTGATTTCAAATGTGTAAGTATTTTTTCCATCATTGTTTGTAATTTGTACCTCTTCTTCATTAAAGGTAATCGTTGCTGTTACACTTTGGTTTGTTAAATTCGTGTTAGAATATTCTATGGTTCCAACAGGTGCTACTTTGTCAATCCAATCTACTTTTGCCACTGCTACACCTCTATTTCCTGCTGGTCCTACATACTTAAATTCATAAGTTCCATTTTCAATAAAAGTATATTCTTCTCCACCTTCTATTTCTTCGCCTTGGTCATCTACAATTTTTACTCCTTCTTTATCAAAGCTTACGGTTGCCGTTACATCTTGATTGGTTAAATTTTCTGTACTATATGTAACAGTTGCTGTTGGTAAGTTTTTGTCAATCCAAGTAACATTGGCAACTGCAGTTCCCTCATTTCCTGCTGCATCTTCAAATTCAAAAGTGTATTCTCCATTTTCGGTAAAGATATGGGTATTTCCATCTTTTACTGTAACATTTTCTTCATCAAAGGTTATAGTTGCTGTTACATCTTGATTCGATAAATTAGTTGAGCTATATTTTATTTCTGCTGTTGGCACTTTTTTATCAATCCAATCTACGCTTGCCATTGTTGTTCCTATATTTCCATATGGTCCCTTGAATCTAAATTCATGTGTTCCATTTTCCGTAAATACATAGGCATTTCCATTTTCGATTATTTGACCGTTTTCATCTATTATCTTCGTTCCTTCTCTATCAAAAGTTACCGTCGCTGTTACATTTTGATTGGTTAAGGTATCTGGTGTATAAGTTACGGTTGGTGTTGGTAAAGTTTTAATAATCCAATCTACTTTTGCGGTTACCGTTCCTTTTGTCCCTTTCTTATCCACAAATTCAAATGTAAACTCTCCATTGTCTGTGAATGTATAAGTATCCTTTCCGTCATTATTGGTTATAGTAATGTCTGTACTTTTATTGACTAAGGTTACTATTACATCTTGATTCGTTGTTTCTGTTGTGCTGTATTCTATTTCTGCTGTTGGCACTTCTACTTTCGTTTTATCTTCAAATAAGTTTATCATAGCTGCTGAGAAGAAGTAGTCCATTGGTTCTCCATTTCTATCGCCATATACACTATCACAAGATTTTGTACATTCTATTTTTACATATTTTGCTTGTTGTATTTTAGATAATGGAATCTCTTTTCTATCATCACTGGCAATAAGTTCTTCTGCTGTTTCTACATTGTATAAATTTTCGAAGTTAAGAACTTCTGTCCAATTCTCTCCATCCATACTTACAGAAACTATACCATTTTTTGGAATTCCATAACCATAGTTTGCTTTTTTTACATATTCAATTTTTGATATATATCTTGGTTCATCTAATTCTAGAACAATCCACCTTGGATCATGCATCGTTGTCGTAGTACGATTTGAGTGCCACATTGTTGTTGGAATACCGTCAATTGCATTTTCTCCTGCTTCTCCCCTACCCTCTGTTGTACTTGATACTTGTATTGATGTTATATGTTTGATTGGTACATATTTGGCAGTATTTGGTTGATTATCCTCTGTAAATGTAAATTCTACTGCTTCACTTGCCATTAATGTACTACTTGCTTTCTTTCTAATGAAAAGTTTAGTATCTCCTTCTACAATTGCTTCTTGTTCCGAATAAGAAATCCAATTTTCACTACCATTTTCTGTTCGCCATTCAAATTTCGAAGTATCTCCTATTCCTATTAATCTATTTTCTAGGTCATTCAAATAGGCACTTATAGCAGGTGGTTCTTGTTTTTGAATGTCAATCGTAGTTTCCCTATTATTTAAACGAAGTTTGATTTTATTGTCTGCATTGACTTGTGCTATTTCTTCTGCTGTTAATTGTTGTTCATCTCCTGTTGCTATTTTCCAGTTTGTTCCTCCATCTAAGCTATATTCCCAGTCTGCACCTTTAAATTCTTCTAATAACATAAGTTTTCCAGCATTTTCTCCATCAAATGAGAAAGTTCCTAATGTTACTACTGTTGTATCTTCAAATAGATTTGTCATAGCCAGTGAGGCAAACATATTCTTAGTATCCATTTCTATTTTTACATATTGTCCATAAACTGGTTTTTCGAAATTAATGGCATATAAATCGCCATAAGTATCACAATTTTCTACTTGTCCTGCTAGTATCCATGTTTCACCATCGATACTTACATAAGCTCTAGCATTTTTGATATCATCAGGGTCTTGTGGTCTACCCGGATATTTTTTTTGGATAAATTCCAAAGCAGATATATTTTTTGGTTCATCTAATTTTATACTAACAAATGGCTTAGTTGTTTGTTGTAAAACATTTTGTCCAAAGTCAGTATGCCATAAAGTATTTAGATTTCCGTCAATTATATTTGGTGCATAGAAAGGTCTATTATTATCGTTTGATTGTGTAGAATATCCTGCTATTTCTAAATGTTCGATTGGTATATATTTTCTCTTATCATTTACTTCATCTTGATTAAATTGATATGGCACGGTTTCTCCCACTAAATGAGTACCTGTTGCA
>CANEFU010000155.1 GCA_947426875.1 uncultured Clostridium sp. | reverse complement strand
CGTATTTTTTTGCTTTTCAAAATATTCTTTTAGTGGTGTTTCGATAAAACTTTCCTTTTCTGCTCCTATTTGCTTAATATATTTAAAAAATAAGTCTTTGTTACTTTTAAATGCATCTGTTGCAAAATAGGCATAACCAACTCCTGCTAGTAAAATTAAAATTACTAGTATTATGATGGCAATTAAAATTATTTTACTGTTTTTCTTTTGTCTCATATATTTATTCTCCTATTCTTCCCAGTTATGATAAATATTTGCTACATCATCTAAGTCTTCTAATCTTTCGATTAGTCTTTCCATTTTTTCTACTCCTTTTTCGTCTAAAGCTACGGTAGTAGTAGGAATCATTTGCACTTCTGCTTCTAAGAATTCTAGGCCAGCTTCTTCTAATTTTTCACGAACTTCTGTAAAGTCAGATGGGTCTGTTGTAACCTCATATATTTCTTCTGATGCTTGAAAATCTTCTGCTCCTGCTTCGATTGCAAGCATCATTAATTCTTCCTCTTCCATGGATGTAATTGCTTTTTCAATTACTATGATTCCTTTTTTATTAAACATATATGCTACACATCCACTTGTACCTAAGTTTCCTCCTGATTTATCAAAGGCATGTCTTACGTCTGCTGCTGTTCTATTTTTATTATCCGTTGCTGCTTCTACAATAACGGCTACTCCGTTTGGTCCATATCCTTCGTATACAATTTCTTCATAATTTTCATTACTCGTTGATGCTTTTTTAATAGCATTGTTAATGGTATCATTTGGCATGTTAGCTGCTTTACATTTTGCTATTACATTTTTTAGCTTTGAGTTTCCTGCTGGGTCTGGTCCTCCTTCTTTAACGGCAATTAATAGTTCTCTCCCTAATTTTGTGAAAACCTTTCCTCTTGCTGCATCTGCTTTTCCTTTCTTTGCTTGTATATTATGCCATTTACTATGTCCTGACATGATTAATTCCTCCTTTATTTTTTCTCATAATTCATTTTACATTGTAACATATTTTTTTTATTTTGTGTAGTATTTTATCCTACTTTTTACTTATATTATCATAAAAGCAGATAATTAGCAACCAATTATCTGCTCTCTTCTTTTTATTTTACTGTATATATAATTGCAACCTTGAACCATAAGAAATTCCATATTCTTCTGGATTATATGACCAACGACAGCTAACACTCATATGACGGTCTCCTCTTTCCGAATAACAACCACCTCTACATACACGAGCTCCAACGCCTGCCCCTTCCATTGTATATTCAAAAATATTTCCCGCTAAATCATAGATGTTACAAGCTTTCCAAGCGTCATTACTTCCTGTCTTGGAGAGTTTACCTGCACCTATTGATGCCTCTCCTTCACTGTTTTTATGGTTTCCCCATTTAGTAGAGTCCAAAATATTATATCCTTTTTTCTCTAGCCATGCTAATATTTGGTCATATTGACATCCCCATATCATTCCACTTCTTACACTATCACTCTCTTTTGCATATAACTCTCTTTGTTTGGCATACATGATATACCAATCCTTTCCGCCTAATCCTTCTTGCCCCTTTTGGCTGTTCACAATAGAATCCCAACCTGATGTTTCATATCTACCTACATAAAATCCTTTATATTTTTTTACACTTTCTGCCATAGCATTAAAATCTTGTTGCATTTGATTCTCAAAATCTTTATCGGTAGCATTTTTATTAAATCCCATTTTTTGCAAATTCTTTGTATCTGCATCTTTCATTTGTTGTTGTCCTTTATTTCCTATCGTTACAGTTACTGGTTCACGAAGTTCTGTACCTTGATACGAGTTTTTATTTTCTTGTGTTAAATGAAGGATTCCTGCATGATTGCCATTTCCGTTTGCATTCCATTGTATCATTTCATCTGCATTTAAAACTGGTACCCATACAAATTCGTTTCCCTTTTCATCCACCACTACCAATCCATTGTCGATTAACTCTTCTTGTAGTATTTTAAAACCTTTTGGTATAAATGCCTCTTGCCCATTTGCATCAACATATTTTGTTATTTGGTTTGCTATTTCTTCTTTCTCTTCTTTTTTACCTGTTTTGGTTACTAGAAATACAACAACTGCAATAATGGCTATTATTATTAATAATAATTTTAAAACAGTAATCCCTTTTTCACTTCTAAATTTTTTCAATTTATTTTCTCCTTTGCTTTTTTATACGATTTTAATGTTTATCTTTGTACATTTTTATCATATCTTTCAAACTCATCTTTGTGCCATAATTCAAAATAGCATTTGAATATATTTTAATAGCAACTTTAGCAATTAATAAAATAGTTACTATTAGGATAGCAATTGATATGGCAACTTCTGCTTCTCCCGCTAATCCCATCATAATTCTAAATGGCATACAAAATGGTGATGATATAGGAAACATGGCTGCAAATAAATTCAAATCACTCGTTGGGTTCATCATTGTAAAGTAAGATAAATAAAAACCTACCACTGATAATATAGCAATTGGACCATTAGCAGATTGTATATCTTCTGGTTTACTTACTGTTGAACCTGTCAAAGCATATAATAAAGCATAGGTAAAATATCCCAATATAAAATAGATGATAGTAATGATTCCTAAATATGGCGTAATATTAGACATATCTAACACAGAATTTAATAACTCTGGCTCTAAAAATGCCTTACTACTTATGATTGCTGTCCCTACTACCAATATCATTTGAACTAACCCAACGATTCCAATTCCTATTGTTTTTCCTAACACAATTGTCCTTGGTGTTGTTGATGTCACTAATGTTTCCATTATTTTTGAAGTTTTTTCTGTTGTAATAGAGCTTGATACCTGGTAAGCGCAAAAATAGATAGCATAAAATAATACAATTGACATTAACATCATAATAAATACATTTCCAACTGCTTTTTCTTCTTCCGTTTGCTCTAAACTGAATTCAAAATTAGGGGTAATCGATTGCAATTGTTCTTGTGTCAATCCTAATTTATTAATTTGTAAATTAGAATATAGCGTATTCAAGCTATTTACTAAAGTTTCTGGCACTTTTTCCATCATTGTCGTATTTTCCACTATGTATCTAATTTTTATATTATTATCTTGTTTTTCTATTAAAATTGCTGATTGGATTTCTTCTTTTTCTATTTTTTCCTTTATTTCTTCAAAAGAGGCTTGACCTATTTGAATTTCATAGTCTAAATCTAGTTGTTTTAATCCTTCTAAATTTCCTTCAAAAATATTTTGATTATCTACTACTAATAACTTATCTCCTGTTTCTTCTCCTTTT
>CANEFU010000154.1 GCA_947426875.1 uncultured Clostridium sp. | reverse complement strand
GATGTGTCCCCAATTGCACAAAAAGGGGCAAAAGGAAACGTCCCCAATACGACATCATTTCAACACTGCCATTAATATTGTAAAATTAATGATTGATATTATGATTATTCTTATGATTTGTTCTAATATCGGCATAAGTGGTACAATGTTGAACCACCAATTAAAAACAGTTAGTCCTAAAATAAATAGTCCTGTTATCATAATGGCTAACGATAATCTAAAAATGGATACTGGTAATTTGGTTTCTTCGCTTTTCCTTGTTTTGGATAATGTAAATAGCAATAGAATTCCACAAATTCCTGTCGCAATAACACATAAGCTTGAATATTGCTCTTCTGATACTATTCCCATTTTATTTAGAAATGCTATTGCGAATATGTTAAGGACAACTGCTAACCCAGTTGGTAAAGCTCGGACAATTACATTTCTTAAAAATTTTCCTTGTATTCTTTCTTTATTTGGCTCCAATGCTAGTATAAAGGATGGAAGTCCTATGGTTACCGTACTAATCAAACTCATTTGTATTGGGACAAATGGGTATTTTTCTTGCATAACTAAGAACATAATTGCGAGTAAACCTGCGTATATCGTTTTTACTAGAAATAGGGTAGCTGAACGTTGAATATTATTAATAGTTCTTCTTCCTTCAGCTACTACTTTTGGCATAGAAGCAAAATTAGAATCTAATAGAATCAATTGTGATACTGATTTGGTTGCATCACTTCCGTTTGCCATAGCAATACTACAATCAGCTGTTTTTAAAGCTAACACATCATTCACACCATCGCCAGTCATAGCTACTGTTTTTCCTGCTTTTTGTAAAGCTTGTACCAATTGCTTTTTTTGTGTTGGTGATACTCTTCCAAATATCGTATATTGCAAAGCAACCGTTTCGACTTCTTCTTCGCTAACCATTGACATATCAACATATTTCTCACAATTTTTTACCTTTACTTGTTTTGCTATTTTAGAAACGGTGATAGGATTATCACCTGAAATAATTTTGATGTCTACTCCCTGTTTATCAAAGTATTTTAAGGTTTGTTTTGCTTCCTTTCTAATTTTGTCTAACAACAATACATATCCTACTAATTCTACTTCTTCTGGTAATTCTCGTTCTTTTATCTCTTTATTACAATAGGCTACTACTAATACTCTATAATCTTTCGTATACTTCTCTATCGTATTTTTATATTGACTAAATTTCTCTTTTAATACAAATTCTGGTGCGCCTATTAAATACATTCCTTCTTGTTTAAAGCTAATACCAGACCATTTTGTTTGAGAAGAAAATGCTATCTTTTTATCTGGTATCCATTCTTTTTCTATTTTTGTAAAATAATTTCGAATTGCTTCTATCGTACCATTTTCATCTTCTGAAAATTTACCTATATTAGCTAATATATTACTCATTTCTTTTTTCGTTCGATTTTCTGGAATGAAATCTTTTACTTCCATAATGCCTTCTGTTAGGGTTCCTGTTTTATCTAGACAAAGTGTATCTACTCTTGCTAGCGTTTCAATGCAATACAATTCTTGTACCAAAACTTTAGCCTTTGAAAGTCTAATTACACTTACTGCTAAAACGGTACTGGTCAAAAGTACTAAACCTTCTGGTATCATTCCAATTATAGCAGCCACACTTTTTACCACTGCTTCACGGAAATTAGCATCTTCCAAATTTAACTGCGTATAAAATAAAGCCATTCCTATTGGAATAATGGCAAAAGTCAAAAATTTTATAATTCTTTTTAAAGAATTCATAATTTCCGAATTTACTTTTTTGACATATTTAGCTCCACTTGAAATCTTTGCTGTATAATTTTCTTCTCCTATATGTTCTACTTTTGCTATACATTTTCCACTTACAATATAACTTCCTGAAAGAATTTTATCTCCTGTTTTTTTATAGATACTATCTGGTTCTCCTGTAATAAAAGCCTCATTTACTTGGATATCTCCTTCTAAAATCACACTATCAGTTGCTACTTGATTTCCTGTATATAATTCCATAATATCATCTAATACTAACTCATGAATGGATATTTCTTGTTTTTTTCCTTCTCGAATGACTTTTGCCTTACTACTTGCCATAACCGATAACTTATCTACTACTTTTTTAGAATGAATCTCTTGTATCGTGCTGATAGCTGTATTGATTATTGCAATTCCTAAAAATAGCATGTTTTTATAGGAGCCTACTAGAAAAACAGCGACTCCTAAAATTACGTTTAATAAGTTAAATAAAGTAAAGAAATTATCCTGTAATATTTTTTGAATACTTTTGGTTGGAACTGTCGTATCATAATTGACCAATCCCTTTTCTTGTCTTTCTTTTACCTGGTCATTTGTTAGTCCTTTTTGGCTATCTATTTTTGGTTCTATCTCCATGTTCTTTCTCCTTGCTGTCAATTATATTCCTTTCCATGGACAGTGTCAATTTATTATTTCTTAATTTTTTCTTATTCTATTACATTGATATTGGTAAATATATTCCTGTGATTAATTCATAGATTCTATATTAAGGGGGATTATCTACATTTTATCGCGGTGAAACCGACACATACCAATATCCATCAGAATTTCGTTGATTGCTTTTAAAAGCATCTTTGTTAGCAGATGTTACCATTCCTAATTTGCTCGTTCCCTTATTTACAGTATCCTCTACTTGTTTCTTTTCAATAGAATATATATCATAGTAAGCCGTATCGTAACGGCCAATACCACCAGCACCAACGGTGCATATATAATATCCTTCCAGTTTTCCTTTTAAGTAAACTACTTCTTCAGAAGCCCAGCCTGCCCAAGATGGAACACTGACTCCTGGCTTGGTGATTGACCCAGTTGAAGAATCAAATTCCACACAATACGCTTCATAGTCTGGATTCGAATTCGAAGTAGAGTGTCTATAGTTTGAAACTAGTAAATTCTTTTTTTCTATCTTCCATTTATACGTAATATCTGTATTCCATTTTTCCCAAGCATATAGTTTTGTTTTGGCTGTTACTGTTTTCTTGGTTGAATTTCCTAAATTGTCTGTTACTATTACATAACAACTTGTATTTCCTGTAATGGCTCCTGTTACATTACAAGTTGCTGTTCCTTCACTTGTTGTTACAGTAGTATACTTTTTGTTGTTTACATAAAAATCGTATTGTTTTATTCCTGCTTCATCATTTGCTTCTGCTAATAATGTAAAAGCTGTTACTGATGTTGGCGTTGATGTTAATGTTACACTTGGTCCTGTATTGTCAAAATAAAATGCTTCACTTTTCCCTGTTCTGGTTACTCCTGATTCTGTTTCTACTAAAGTCCACAAATACCATTTTCCTGTTATACCATT
>CANEFU010000153.1 GCA_947426875.1 uncultured Clostridium sp. | reverse complement strand
GCAGAAGGAAGTTGTAAAATAGCATGGCTACCATGAATATCTTTTGTGTGTAGCCATAAATCTGTTTTTTTAGCATATTTTAAAGTTAAATAATCATTTTCTTTATTATTTCTACCAACCAATAAAGTATAGCCATCAATCGTATATTTTAAAGGATTGAAAGAAACCTTTTTATTTTTAGTAAGAGAAGATTTTTTCACTTTTGTTTGTTTTTTCTTTTTATAATGTTCTGTTTTTTCTTTAAAAATCACATTTTCGGAAATCTCTTCGAATATTTCAGAAACTTCTTCTAAGGTAGAACAATTTTCCAATTCATATACAATACTTTCAATATAATTCAACTCTTTTAAAGTATCATCTTTTTGAGTACCCACAATTTCTAGGGTGTTTTTCAATTTGTGATATTTTTTAAAAAAACGTTTGGCATTCACAGCAGGTGAATATCTATCATCTAAGGGAATAACAATTTTTTGATTCGTATAATAATTATCAAGTGTAATTTGTTTCAAATTTTCATTTTTAATTTGATACAAATTAGCTGTTATTAATTCGCCATATAATTGATATTGCTCCATATCTTCACAAGCACGCAACTTTTCGTCAATGTTAGAAAGACGCTTTTTGTATTTTTTCAAAAGGTCTAAAATCATTTTCAAGATACTATTACGATATATTTTAAATTCTTCTGAACTCTCTTTTTCATAATAAAAGTCATCGATAAAAAAGTTTAGGCGAAAAGGAGTAGAAGTATTAGATTTCACTAAAAAGTAATCTTTTTTCTTGCTATCTGCTCGTAATTTGAAATCAAGTAAGCCACTGTCTGTTCGATTGATAATGTCTCTTAAATAGTCATATAGATTTTCATTGGTTATTCCGCTCCGGAAAAGAAGAATCGATAAAAGATTTACTAATACCATTGAAAACATCATAAACAGAGCCATCAGAGGAAAGCTTTTGGCAAAAATCTTGAGAAGAAAGACAAGCTAAGAAATTGGATTTAGAGGTTTCAGGATAACTGTATTTGACATGAGGAACAATGCTTCTTGTGCTTCCTTCACTGTTAATATGTCGTAGACTATCGATTATGATATTTTGCTCGTCTAATAAAATAATATTACAATGTTTGCCCATTAATTCAATGATTAATCTTTTAGAAATAATGTCATCCACATCATCAAATCCTTCGAAATCAATTATTACTAATCGCTCTAAATTGTTGGTAGTAATGCTTTTGATGTGCAAGCCTAATAAATGTTTACGAAGTACCATGCAAAAATTAGGAGCTACTTTAGGGTTGGGTTTCGCATGTGTAGTTAGATGGATTCGATAATTTTGTGCCTCTACACATATATTTAATAAATAATTTGAGCCATCTAAATAAAAACCTAATAGAACGGTGTTTTTATTAGGTTGAAAAATTTTATCGATTCTTGCTCCAGATAGCTGTTGCAATTCGGAAGCAATTGCTTTGGTTACGATTCCATCAAATGCCATAATATACTCCTTTCATTTTGTAAAATTATAACATAATTTCCTGAAAAAAGCTATTGCTTAAAAGAATTTTAAAGTATATAATAGATACAGTAATAAAACAAAAGATAGGAGAGAAGATATGGAACAAGATAAAACAGATAAATTATATGAATTAATTAGCAATATACCAGTAACAGAAGAAAATGCCGAAATTATTCAAGAAATAAAAAACGATTTAGCAGCAAGAGATTTTACATCTGCTTTAAAGAAAATAGAGTTACTGGGACGAAAAAGTCAGAAAACGCCATCAAAAGGAAGAAAAAAAGGAAAAAAAGAATCAGAAGAAGATATGTCAGGAATGTTTCCAAAAGAATTGAGTAATAAAGAGTTAGAAAGACAATATATTGGTTTGTTGTTAACAGAGCCAAGATTTATTATAAAATACTATTACTTACATAAAGATTGCTATTTTGAAGACCCAGAAATGTTAAATATTTATAAAAGTGTATTGTTTACAGAAGGAGGAGCTTATACCTCTGAAATGGCAAAGAGAGATTTCAACTTTTCAAAAGATTCAGAAGAAGTATACGAGCTGAAAAATACATTAAAAAAAGAAGTAAAAGACAAGAATTACAATATGGAAAAAATTTATACAGATTTAAAAAAATTATTTGTATTAAGGAAAAATTTCTTAGCCATACCAATTCAAAATATTCAAGAGAAAGTAATTGAAATCAAAGAATATGAACTATATGATAAAATGTCAGTAGAAGAAGTAGAAAGTGCAGTCATACAAGTAAACGATACAGAAAAATTCAAAAGAGCAGTGTTAAATGAAAATTTGACTAACTTTTTACAATTGGGAGATAACAATTTGACAAATGGTTTGCCTTTGCCATTTCCTATTTTAACACAGGTATTCAAAGGGGTTAGAAAAGGAGAAACGATGGCATTTGCTATGCCTTCTAATGCCGGAAAAAGTAGATTTACAATTGATGTTGCAGCACATATCGCATTAGTACATCATAAGAAAGTATTAATCATTTCCAATGAGATGTCAGAGGATAAAATGAGATTGTGTTTGATTACGACTATTTTGAATAATAAAGAAATACAAAAAATGCATGGAATAGAAATCTCAAAAACAGAAGGAGAATTGCTAGAATTTAAATTTAGACCAGATAATCCTAAAAAAGTAAAAACAGATGAAGACGGGTTTGTGCTAAGAGAAGAAAAAGAAAGTCGAAAAGATTTTGTTAAGAGATTAGTAGAAATTTCAAAAGAATTTAGAGATGTTATCACAATTACGAACTGGATGAATGAGCAAATCAATAATTCTATGTATTTTATTAACATTACAGACCATACCAATGATGAATTAAAAAAGGTAATTATCAATTACTACTATAAAGAAAAAATAGAATATGTTTTTTATGATACTTTAAAAACAGATACAGCAAATATAGGAATTGGAGAAGAATTAAAGAAAACAGCAACTATACTTTCTAATTTGGCACAAAATTTTGGTATTTATATATGTTCTACTTTACAATTAACAGAAAGTGACACGCTTCCCGTTAATTTAACAGTAAATGATTTGGCAGTTAGTAGAACGGTAAAAGAAGTATTAGATACATTAGGCTTAATTAAACAAATTAATAGAGATACATTACAAAATTATGAATATTCTTTAAATGAAGTGGATACTAAATTTTATGATTTGAAAAAATATGCAGACCCAGATGTTAGGTATTATGCATGTGTAGTAGACAAAAATAGAGCTGGTGCAAAACCTACTTTACTTTTTCGATTAAATTTAGCTTATAATGTTTGGGAAGAACTTGGTTATTTAAGATTAAAACAAAATAAAGAAAAAGAATAGATAGCTCTATTCTTTTT
>CANEFU010000152.1 GCA_947426875.1 uncultured Clostridium sp. | reverse complement strand
ATTTTTTTCCTGATATTGGCATTCTATTCACTACTACACCAGCTAAATTTCCTCCAACATTTTGTATATTTTTGATAACTCTTTCTAAAGCTTCCTTTTTTGTTAAATTATGAGCTGATACAACAATGGTACAGTCTACAATTCTAGATAGAATAATAGAGTCCGTTACTAATTCAGAAGGTGTACCATCTATAATAATAATATCACATATTTCTTTTAATTCATCTAACAATTTTGTCATTTGAGCAGAAACTAATAATTCAGAAGGATTTGGTGGTACATTTCCTGCTGACATTAAATATAAATTTTGTACCTCTGTTTCTTGAATATAATCTATAATATTTTCAGATACTTTTTGATTTTCATCAATTTCTACTTGTGACAAATAGTTTGATAAACCTGGTCTTGGTGATACACCGAATATAACATATTGTCTTCCTTTTCTCATGTCAGCATCCACTAATACAACTTTCTTTCCAGCTTGTGCAAAAGTAACGGCTAAATTGGAAGCTACCCAACTTTTTCCTTCTCTTGGTACAGTAGATGTTACTAATAATGTTTTCATTTTTTTACTCGTATTCATGAATTGTATATTGGTTCTTAAGGTTCTAAAAACTTCTGAAATAGGAGATTTCGGGTCTTTATGTGCTATTACTTCTTTTCTCATTATCTTCTACCTCCTCTTTCGTTCTCAAAATTCTCCATTAATGGTATCGATACCAAAACTGGTACGCCAAATCCTTTTTCAATTTGTTCTGTTGTTTTTATCGTAGTATCTAACATATTTCCTATTAATACATAAGCAATTGCTATTACTAGTCCAACAAAAGCAAACATCATAATATCTTTTGCATGATTAATATTAGATGGTTCAATTGGAGTTTCTGCTTCATCTACTATTTGAACATTATTGATATTATAGATTTCTTTTACCTTTTCTGTAAAAACTTTTGCTATTTCATTCGCTACTTGTGCACTATAACTTGCATTTTCATTTTTTACTGTTATTTCAATTAACTCTGTATTTTTTACAGAACTTACTGCTACATTATCTCTTAACGATTTTTCATTTACTTGTATTCCTAAATTTGCAATCACTTGCCTTAAGACATTTTTACTTTTTACTAATTCACTATAGGTTGATACTAGTTTTGAATTTACTGTTATTTCTGTTGCCGTTATGGTCGTATTGGTATTTTTTTCTGCATTCTCTGAAGTAGTAGCTAATACCAGTGTTGTAGATGCACTGTACATTGGTGTTGTAAATCCTATTGTGTATATAATTCCTATTACCAAAAATATTAATGTAATTAATATGATTTGAACTTTTTTGTTCCAAAATATACTCAATAGCTCTTTTAAATCTAATTCTTCCATTTGATTTCTTTTCCTTTCTTTTTTGGTTTCTTTCGTATACATTTACAATTATTTTTTATGTTGTTTTTGTGTGACTTTTAAATAAGAAATATAACTCCTTCCAGACACAACAGCAATCATTATTAAAATTACAATACTTATTATAATAGTAATTTCCATTCCTGCTTTTGGTAATTGTTTACTTCCTGTCGTGGTAGTATCTGTATTCCCTTTGGTAACTACTTTTGTAGTTTCCTTTACCTCTTTTCCTGTGTTTTGTGTTGATTTCTTCTCTGTATTATTTTCTATTATTGTTTCATTTTTTTGTATTGCTACTGTCAGTTTTTTATCATATTTGAAATCATGTTCATCATTTGTTAACAATATATTATTCAATTTAATTTCTGTTGTAGTAGGTTGTACACCTTCTTTTAAGGTAAATACTATTTCTGTAATTTGTGTATTCGCTTTTGCTGATGCAGTATCTCCGATTATAATTTTTGTACTGTCCTTATAATCTGCATTCCATCCATTTAATCCTTTTACCGTAACACTTGCAAATATATCTTCTTTATAATCTAAAGTGGCTTCATAACCAAGTACATTATTATCAGATATTCCTGTAAAATTCCCTAGTGCTAATGTTAAAGTTAATGTTTTATCATTTTGTTTAAGTGTTGTTGGTCCTGTAAGGTTCACCTCTATATTCGTGTTCTCACTATCTGCATACGTGTTTAGTCCCCCTAATAATACCATTATTGCTATCATAAAACTTACTACAATTTTTTTCATTGTCTTCCTACCTTTTCATTTTTTTATTTGTTTTTAAAATTTTATCACTTTTAAGAAACTTAAGCAATATATTTTTTATCATTTTATATTATTTCTATCTAATGTAAGAATTCTCATTCTAATTAAATCTTTAATATTAATACTTTTGCCATCTAAATTAGTATCTGCTGCTAGTACTTCCATTTCATCTAAATTATTTCTTTCTAATAGATATTTTCTCATTTTTACAATATCTTTAATATTTACTAGTCCATCTTTATTAATATCTCCTGCAACAATTAGAGTATAAGTATTCCCTTCTGAAGTTTTTAAGATATCCCCTGTTGCTACAATATTATCGCTTCCCAATTTTTTATTTTCTCTATAAATGTCATACTTTAGTTTCCAATCTATCTTTTTATTAAAATCTGTTATCTTGGTATTATTTGCTATATTTTTTATTAGTTTTTCTTCTATTTGATAATTATCCTCTTTATTTTCTATCATTTGAAAATTAATTGTTGTTGTGTTTCCTGCTTTATCTGTTGCTATTATTTGATATAAACCTTCTTCTTGTATTTCTATACCTGCTACATAGTTTTCTACTTTTTTCCCATTTAATAAAAGTTCCACTTTTTGAAGGTTTTCATCGCTTATTTCAGGAATCACTTTTTGCGTATATAATTTTCCTGATTCTATTCCTGTAATGCTTGGAGGAGTCTTATCAATTGTTATCTTTCTATTTTCTGTTTCAGATTCCCCTGCCGTATTTTGATAAGTAATTTGTACTTCGTAATTTCCATTTTTATCTAATAATACTTCGTTTTTCCCAATGATTTCATTATTTATTTTTACGATTGTTTCGATTCCTTCTACTTCTTCATAGGCTATTTGTATATCACTATTCGTAATAATTGAATCATTGCCTATTTTTTCTTGCTGATTATTGGTAATTTCTACTTCTTTTTTGTCTGTTAATGGCATACTTAGATTGATACCTAATTCTTCTAAATTGTTGTAGAATTTGTTACTAAATAACTTAAGTTTTCTTTCTGATGTGGTTTCATAATCTTTTACCATTATATTCTGTGGCAAATGATAATTATCTTTCATATCGCCATTTTCTTTTCCTGTTTTTTCTCTACTATTGTGAAAAACATATAAATTATCATATGAATTGTTTATATTTTTGTCGTCTATTGTTAATCCATCTATAGTAACATTCGGTAAATATAAATCATATCCATAATCATGTAAAGAATTGTCCTTATCATAAATAAT
>CANEFU010000151.1 GCA_947426875.1 uncultured Clostridium sp. | reverse complement strand
ATACTTATGTTTGTATTTCCACTGATGACAATGGCTGATAGAGAGGATGATATTTCTCAATTGGCAATTGAAACAGCGATAACAGAATTTGTAGATGATGTAGGAAAAACAGGAGTTTTATCACAGGATAAATTAAGTAAATTGGAAGAAAGACTTTCGTCCATAGGAGGAACTACCTATGCTTTAGAAATGAAAGCAGGAATAAGGGATGAAAATCAAGGAAAGAAAACGGCACAAGCACAGATAAATAAAGCAGGAGAAAATGCCTATTATTATTTATATACATCACAGTTAGAAGATATGTTAAAAGATAATGGTGGAAAGGTATTATTTAAAAAAGATGATACTTTTATGGCAAGTATAAAAAATAATAGTCCAACATTTAAAGAGCAATTAGATAACTGGATTTATAAAGTAACGGGAAATGATTATTCAAGAGCAGCAGAACAAGCTACTATCGTTACAGTTGATGGAACAAAATAAAAAATAAATAAGCTTGTAATTTTGATTACAAGCTTATTTGATACGAAGGAAAGATGATTATGAAGCTATCAAGTTTAGCCGTAATATTTATTATCATAATATTACCCATTTCAATGATTTTAAGTTCATATACACGGTAATCAAATGAAAACAATCCGATTGCAAACGAAATATGATACCAAATTAAGTAGTGCTACTTATGATGCTTTACAAGCATTTCAGATGAATACCGTAAACAGTGACACATCGGATTTATCCAATTCTAAATTACGTGATATTGAAGCATCTGTCAACATATTTTTTAATTCTATTGCTAATAATTTTAATATGGAAGGATATAATGAAGACATATTAACAGAGTATGTACCAGCTTTAGTCTATACCATGTATGATGGCTATTATATTTATTCACCTTATACCAACACATTGGATGGTTCAAATTCTCATAAGTGGATTACCAATAATGACACAGGAGAAACTACAGAGTTAAGTGATGCGGAAATTTTAAGTGATACCTATAATAAAGAGGCAACCTATAAGCAAGGAGATAGAATTACAGGATTGAAGCCATATGTTTTTTATAGTTGTCGCTATCAAATGGGAACTGATTCCAATTTTGTCATTACATATTCCTTGGATAATTATATAACCATACAAGGAAAAATCGGGGGAAATGATGTCTTTGATTCTGGTTACTTATTAGATAATATTACAGGAAGTGGAAACACTATCTCTTATAGAGGAGTACCAATTAATGCAAATGAAACGTTAAAAGAATATATTTATGATGCTAAAGATAATGTAAGAAAAGAATATACATACATCAAGGTAAATGGGGTAAAATATTATCAAGATAGTGATGACTCATGGTTTTCCATTTTAAATGGAGAAAGATATCCACAAGGCACTTTTACTCCTCAAACGACAGCAGCTATTGAATATTATAAGGAGGCAAAAGAATTTAAAGAGCGAATACAACAAAAATATAAGTTAGAAGATTTAAGGTCTAGTCACGCAATTGATGAAAAAGGACAACCATTAGTAGAGCTAGACGAAAATGGAAATAGAACCAATATTTCTAAATTTGGAGACTACCAAATATTTGATTTTGGAGATATGAATGGAACCAGCATAGAAGACCCTAATTCTAACTTTAATCAACAAAGATTGGCTGTCATTCGCTATTCCATTGAAAAGAACTTATCCATAGCCATAGCTAATTATAATAATTATTCAGGTGTAACAGCTAATTTTCAAATGCCAAAATTGAAAGAAGACGAATGGGATAAAATTATTAATAATGTTTCTATTATCAGCTTTTTACAAGGATTAAATATTGGTGGAAAAATATATAATGGTTATTCTATTGTGAATAATAACAGAAATCAGGAAGTAGTAAACGAAGATTCTATTTATATCATGACAAATGATAATTATTACCATAGAGCAAATGATAAAGATTTAATAGGAAACAGTAATATAACAACTGGTGCTTTAAATATTGATTTTGAAATAAAAAAAGGTGTAGATAATAATGGAGAAAATGTCTATGTTATCCCAAAAGGACGGAGATATACAAAGAGGTGGTACTACTACTGTTTTAGGATGTTATACAAGTATCGTAAGTCCCAACAATATAGAAGCGACCGATAATTTTTACCAATATATGCAAGGTAAAGGAAAGTTAGCAGAGGTTTATTATACAGCATTGGGAAGAGAGCGATATGGACTTTATAAAACCAATAACAATCCAGATGAAATAAAACAGAAATTTGGAATTCAAAATTAAACCAATTGCATAAAAAAAATTTTTAAGTAAATACTAATAATAGCCAAATAAAAAGGAGTTTTTTATGAAAAAAACAATAACAAAGCTATTATTAGTATTTTTTTTGATGTTAATTTATATGTACACCTTAGCAATTGAAAATATTCCCAACGAAATAGTCATTTTTGAAGGAGAAAATCTTAGCATGAAAACGTTGTTAGGAATCCATATAAAAGGTAACTTAGAAACAATGGAAACAGTATCTGCAACCAATACCAATACCATTAGTCAAAAACCAGGAAAAACAAGTTTACAAGTAAGTTTATTTGATAATATTTTTCTAAAAGATGTCAAGGTAGATATTCTTCCTAAAACAAAAGTAATACCAGTGGGAAATATAGCTGGAGTAAAATTATATACCAGTGGAGTATTAGTAGTCGGTATGTCAGAAATAGAAGGCATTGATAATAAAAAATATAAACCCTATGAAAATACAGGAATAAAAGAAGGCGATACCATTACACAAATTAATGATGTAAGGATTGACTCAACAGAGGAATTAATGGAAACGGTAAATCAAACAAAAGGAAAAAGCATAAAAGTACATTATATTCAATCCGAAGAAACAAAGGAATGTACCATAGAGCCAGTACAAACAGCAAATCATGAATACAAATTAGGACTATGGGTACGAGATAGTGCCGCAGGAGTAGGCACAGTGACTTTTTATGAGCCATCTAGTAAAACGTTTGGAGCACTAGGACATGGAATAACAGATATAGATACAGGAGAGCTAATCAACATAGCCTCAGGAGAATTTGTAACAACTAGAATATTAAATATCACAAAAGGAGAAAGTGGACAACCTGGAAAAATACAAGGAACCGTAGAAAATCAAAAAAACATTGGAAAAATATATAGAAATAGTCAATTTGGAATTTATGGAAGTGTAGAAAATTTAGCCAGTCTAAGTGTGGATACCTCAAAAGAAATGGAAGTAGCAATGAGAGAGGAAATAAAACAAGGCAAAGCCAGTATTTTATGCAACTTAGACAATCAAAAAGTAGAAGAATATGAAATAGAAATAGAAAAAATATACAAAGAAAATAACTACAACAATAAAAGTATGCAAATCAAAATAACAGACCCAAGGCTACTAGAAAAAACAG
>CANEFU010000150.1 GCA_947426875.1 uncultured Clostridium sp. | reverse complement strand
AAAAATTTTCGCTGAATTATCTAGCCTTCTCCAATATAATTTATTTTCTTTTTTATTTTTCATTCGGCTAACGAATCCTCCCCACTTGTAATTAATTGTAAGATTTCTTGATAACCTTGTTCTACTAATTCTTGCTTGCTATTTTTTTCTATCATCCAAATATGTCCTGCGCCCTCATATTCTTTAACTTCAATTGAACTACCTATCTTTTCTGCCTTTTCTTTTAATACTTTCACATCTGCATTTAAAATATCATGTGTTCCTGTTAAAATGGTTACATTTTTTAGCTTAGATAAATCTCCTTCTATTGGATTTACTAAATAACTATTTATTCCCTCTTCTCCTGCATAAGCAATTCCTGCTAACTTTAACGTTTCTTTGTTTAATTCTTTATCCTTTTTTTGAATTTCATCTATAGCTGGATTTGTTAACCTAACGTCTAGCCACGGTGAAATCAAAATGGTTTTAGCTGGCATTGGCAAATTTTCTTCTCCAATTTTTTCTTCTAAGGCTAATCCTAAGCCTCCTCCTGCAGAATCTCCCATTAGAATAAAATAATTACTATCTAATCTTTCTATCATTTCTTTATAGAGTGGAACTGCCATTTTAAATACATCTTTATAGGTATATTTAGGAGTTAGTGGATAATCTGGTAAAATTACAGTTGCTCCCGTATCCTTTACTATTTGCTCAATAAATTTCCAGTGTTCTTGTGTCGCTTCTGCTACATAAGAGCCACCATGAAAATATAATATTGTAATATTAGATTTTTCTTTGTTTTTTGGTGTTACAATAAATATATTTCTCTTCATAAATTTTTCTGTTTTTAACTGGCAAGTCTTTTCGATTCCTTGGGGTATTTTGGTTTGTATATCTACTATCATATAATAAGTAACTATTGATAAAGTTATCGTTAGTATTATTAATAAAATACCGTATCATTATTTTGGTTATTTTTATTTTCATTTTGCTTTCCTTTTTGTTTTTTTTTTATTTTATCATATCCCTCATTAAAACTCAAGGCTCCTAATCTTAAGTTTTCGTAACAAAGTAACTCTTTATTTCATTTAAAAAGTTTATCTATTTTTTATTCGTAACTCTCAGCGTCGAACAGTCTGTAATAGTATAACAGACTGTATTCTTGCTGGTCCCCCCGAATTGTTACTTCATAAAAAATAGATAAACTTTTTAAATGAAATGTCTTATCTCTGAATAATTACGTAACAAAAAAGATGACATTTCAACCTAGTTTGTTAATTGTCATCTTTTCAATTTATCATTTACCCAAATAATCCACGCTTTTTTATTGGTGGTTGTTCATTCATCGTCTTAGCTAATTGTGTTAACAAATCTCTTTGCTCTTTTGTTAATTTTTTTGGTGTTTGTACTGTTACAACAAACACAAAATCTCCTACATTGCTTGAATTAACGGATTTAAAACCTTTATTTCGTATGGTAAATTTAGTTCCTGTCTGCGTCCCATCTGGTATTTTATATTTTTCTTTCGTTCCATCTACCATTGGTATCTCTAGTTCAGCTCCTAAAGTTGCTTGTGTAATGGTTATTGGTACCTCACACAATACATTATTTCCTTTTCTGGTATAAATACTATGTCTTTTAATTCTAACCGTAATATATAAGTCTCCTTTTGGACCGCCTTTCTCTCCAGGTTCTCCTTCTCCTCTTAAAACTACGGTTTGATTATCATCAATACCAGCTGGAATTTTCACTTTGATTTTAGGTTGCTTTCTTACCGTTCCTTTTCCATGACAAGTTTCACATGGCTCTTTGATAATTTCTCCTGTTCCATGACATGTTGTACAAGTTCTTCTTGTCTGCATTTGTCCTAAAATCGTATTTTGCACTTGTGTAACCTGACCTGTACCATTACAAACTGTACATTTCATTTTAGAGGTTCCTGCTTTGGCACCACTACCATGACAACTATTACAAGTTTCATCTCTTGTAATAATAACTTCTTTTTCAACTCCTAAAAAGGCTTGTTCAAAAGTAATATCCATACTCAAATTCAAATCAGCACCTTTTCTAGGTCCTGTTTGTTTTCTACCAGATGAACTTCTTCCCCCAAATCCTCCTCCAAAAAAGGAAGAGAAAATATCTCCTAAATCTCCGAAGTCTCCAAAATCAGAACTACTATAAGAATAATAGCCACCTTGACCACCAAATGGTCCTCCTGCTCCACCAAATCCTTGTGGGTCTGTTGTTCCAAATTGGTCATACATTCTTCTTTTTTGTGGGTCAGACAAATTCTCATAAGCTTCATTTACTTCTTTAAATTTTGCTTCTGCTTCTGTTTTGTTATCTGGATTGGCATCTGGATGATATTTTTTTGCCAGTTTACGATAAGCTTTTTTTAACTCCTCGTCTGTTGCGTTTTTATTAACTCCCAATACTTCATAATAATCTCTCTTGCTTGCCATTATTTTTCCTCCACTTTTTTATCAATCGAATCCATAACAAGTATTATTGGACAAGCAAGAAAAAAATCTTAAGATAATACTTCTGTATATCGAAAGATTTTTTTCGTAGCTTAACCAAGTAAGACGAAGTTTTTCATTCGATTTTATTTATTGTCTTCATCCTCTACTTTATAATCTGCATCATAGACACCATCATTATTTGCTTGTTCTTCTGCTGTTTGGTTTGCATCTGCTCCTTCTGCTCCAGCAGCACCGTTTGGGTTAGCTGCCTTATATAGTTTCTCTGACATTTCATAAAATACTTTTGTTAATTTTTCAGTCGCTTCTTTGATTTTTTCAGTGTCATTTGTTTCAAGTGCTTTTTTGGTATTTTCTATTTCTGTTTCTACTTTTGCTTTTTCTTCTCCACTGATTTTATCTCCTAAGTCTGTTAAAGTTTTTTCACTATTATAAATTAAGCTTTCTGCATTATTTTTAACTTCAATTTCTTCTTTTTTCTTCTTATCTTCTTCTGCATGTGCTTCTGCATCTTTTACTGCTTTATCGATATCTTCATCTGTCAAATTAGTTGATGCTGTAATAGATACATCTTGGCTATTGCCTGTTGCCATATCTTTTGCTGATACATGCACGATACCATTTGCATCAATATCAAAGGTTACTTCAATTTGTGGCACACCTCTTGGTGCTGCTGGAATTCCTGTTAATTGGAATCTTCCTAAGGTTTTATTGTAGGCTGCCATTTCTCTTTCTCCTTGTAACACATGAACTTCAACTGATGTTTGCCCATCTGCTGCGGTTGAGAAGATTTGTGATTTTTTGGTTGGAATAGTTGTGTTTCTTTCAATTAATTTGGTAAATACACCACCATACGTTTCAATTCCAAGTGATAATGGTGTTACATCTAATAATACTAAGTCTTTTACATCTCCAGATAGTACACCACCTTGGATAGCGGCACCAATGGCAACACATTCGTCTGGGTTGATGCCTTTGTC
>CANEFU010000149.1 GCA_947426875.1 uncultured Clostridium sp. | reverse complement strand
ATATAGGTTAATATTTAAATCATAACTATATTGAATCGCATTACTATTGTTCGTTATACCATTGTCTCCTTGTTGTATATATTTCTTTAGTTCCGTTAAATTGTTATTTTCCATTTTGTTGGAAAGCGTAGTTATCATCTCGCCCATAATATCAGCAGAATAGATTTTTCCTTCCTCTTGTTTAGAAGTATCTACTTTTGTTTCTCCCATCATAACTTCCATCATACTTGACATATCAATGGTAGATTCTTCTATCGTAATTGGATAAGAAGAAAGAGTGTCTTCTTCCACTTTACTAATATAATTTTGTACACCCGTTGAAATAGCTAATATAAGTGCAATTCCTATAATACCAATACTTCCTGCAAAAGAGGTTAGTAACGTTCTTCCTTTTTTGGTCATTAGATTATTTAGACTTAATCGTAGTGCTGTAAAGAACTTCATAGAAGTTCTTCCTGTCTTTGATTTACTATCCTGTTCTTTATCTTCTTCGGTAAATGGTTTAGAATCATCTGTTATAACACCATCTAGTATTTTTATAATTCTGGTAGAATATTTTTCTGCTAATTCTGGATTATGTGTAACCATAATAATTAACTTTTCTTTGGAAATTTCTTTTAATATTTCCATGATTTGTACACTTGTTTTCGTATCTAATGCTCCTGTTGGCTCATCTGCTAGAATAATATCTGGATTATTAACTAAAGCTCTTGCAATAGCTACTCTTTGCATTTGTCCACCTGACAACTGATTTGGTTTTTTATGGATTTGCTCTCCTAACCCAACTTCTTCTAATGCCTTGATAGCTCTCTGTTTTCTTTCCTTTCTAGATACTCCTGAAATGGTCAAAGCTAACTCTACATTGGATAAAATACTTTGATGTGGTATTAGATTATAACTTTGAAACACAAATCCTATAGAATAATTTCGATAAGCATCCCATTCCTTATTTTTGAATTTCTTGGTGGATTTTCCATTAATTATTAAATCCCCTGATGTATATCTGTCTAATCCTCCTATAATATTTAATAAAGTGGTTTTTCCACAACCACTTTGTCCTAATATTGATACAAATTCACTTTTTCTAAATTCAATATCAATTCCTTTTAACGCTTTTACAGTAGAGTCTCCTGATTTGTAATCTTTTGTTATTTTTTTTAGTTTTAACATACATGCTCTCCTTTAAGAATAAGGATTTGGGGACGGCCCCAAAATCCTTATTTTTTAAATAATTTATTAAATAAGCCTTTGTTATCTTTTTCTTGTCTTTATTTCATTCCTCTTTTTCTACTTCTTTCTATTAGTGTTTCTAGGCTTTCTTCCTCTTCCAAGTTGTTTTCCTTTTCTTCTTTGCTTGTGTTTTCTTCTTGTTTTTCCTTTCGTCTTCCTTTTTGTCTTTCTTCTTTCTTTTTGTGTGAAAATTTTAATATATCAAATTATTCGTCTTCGTCCTCGTCCTCGTCTTATTCATCTTCATCTTCTTCATAGTCTTCATATTCATTATCGTCCTCATCTTCGTCATCGTAATCCGTTTCTTCATATTTATCATCATAATATTCTTCTTCCTCGTCTTCATAGTCATCATAATCTTCAAATTCTTCTTCGTCGTCTTCCTCGTCTTCTTCATGTTCATAGATTTTAAATTTGTATAAATTGTTTTCATTGTCATTGTCATCATCATCGTCATAAATTTTAAATTTATATAACTGGTTGCTATTTTCTTCTTCCTGTTCATATTCGTCTTCTTCGTATTCGTCTAACTCTTCAATTCTATAGGCTGATAGGTCTTTCCCAAATTTCTCAGATACTTCCTTTTGAAATACTTCATAAATGTTCTTAATTCCTTCAATTCTCCAATAATTTGAATTTATGACTGTTCCCATACTGATATTAACATTATTTACTTCTTTTTCAAAATTTCTTTCTTTGTCTTCAATACCTTTTAAATAATCTTTATTATACAATTCTGTATAAGCTTTTTGTGTTGCTTTGCTGGCTACTTCTTTCAATAACAACTCATATAAATCTTTAATTTGAAGCATATCTAATTCAAAATTATTGCAAGCTTCAATCATCATTCTTTTGTGTGCTTTTGCTCCACTAACTGCTGTCATTCTTTCATAGTCTAAAAGCCCTACAATATATTCTTTTTCTGCTTTTAAAAAGGCTAATTTCACACTCGTATCTCTTAATGTTTTTTGATGTTTATTTAATTTTACAAATTCATTATCTGTTTCTTGCAATAGTTTTTTCATTTTGTCATATACTAAAATATAACATTCTGCTTCTTTTTCAGCGATATCTATTCTTGCTTTTATGGCTTTTTTTAGTACATCTTGATTAAATGCTACTTTTTCATTTCTTCCATTTTTTATCATAATCTGTAATGCTTCGTCTTTTACTTGTTCTTTCTCCGAATTGATAAAATCTTTTAAGTTAACCATTTCTTCTACATTAATTTCAGAAAATTCTTCATGTGCTTTTTTTACATATTCAACATGTTTTGCTTCGCCTATTCTCCTTGCTTTTTCGCTTTTATTTCTCTCTTTTTGTTTTTGTGAAAAATCACTAAAATCTTGAATGAACTTTTCTCTAATTTCTTTTAATCTTTAATTATTTCTTTCAATTGGTCTTTCTTTCTTTTTTAGTTTATTCTCTAAAGTATTGGCATATTCTCCCCAATCGCTAAATAACTGTATTCTTTCTTCTTCTAAACTTTTATTGGTTTTAGATAATCTTTCTTGTTCTCTTTGTAATTCTTCTATTTTTCTTACCTTCTCATCGAATTCCTGTATGAATGCTAATTCTTTATTGGTCATTGTTTGATAATTTTCTATTTCATGAATTAATTCGCTATAACTTTCACTATTTTTCTTTAGATTGTAGCTTTTATCAAAGTCTAATATTTTTTCTATATATCTTTCTAAAACAATAGCACTTCTTTCATACATTTTAAAACGCCCCCAAATTAATTAAGTTTTCTTTTTTCTATTTGATAAATTCCAAATGCAATAAACATTCCAATACATGCTGTTATTAATTGTGTGAATCCCATTGCTGTTTGCAAATTATTTACTAATTTAGGTGGAAAAATTTTAAATAAATTTAGTACTTCAAAAGAAGCAAAAATGACAAGTACTTTTACTGCAATCCCTACTATTCCTGCTAAAAAGTAATTTTTCCCTTTTCCTAACATGATTTGCTTATAAGCATAAATTAATGCAAAATTTCCTAACCATATTGCTGGTATCATATAGGCCATATAAACAGAAGCTGTTCCGAATACATATCCACCCAAAATTGTAGATATACTTGGCATCGTAATAATTCCCATTATTTTTTTCCAACCTTTTATATTAACAGCTACCATAATTAATGCTGTGTTTACAATAGAACCAACTATAATTTGGGAATTTGTTGCTAATATACTCTGTGCTCCAAATATGGTATTAATTAGTTGTGGTAAAAAAGTTGGTACTAAAA
>CANEFU010000148.1 GCA_947426875.1 uncultured Clostridium sp. | reverse complement strand
AAAGAATACCAAGCAACCGTAATGGTTTCTGTTCCAATTCTTTTTGAAAGTATGTATAAAAAGGTGATGAAAAGCATTGAGAAAAAAGGAAAGTTAGAAACCGTAAAAAAAGGAATAAAAATCAGCCAATTTTTATTAAAATTTGGAATTGATATTAGAAGAAAACTATTTCAAGAAATTCATAATAATTTAGGTGGGAAATTAAGATTATTAGTAGCAGGTGGAGCAGCCCTAGACACAGAAGCAGAGAAAGGATTTAACCAATTAGGAGTTGCTATGTATCAAGGATATGGACTAACAGAAAGCTCACCAGTTATCGCAGCAGAAGACGACAAATATAGAAGATTAGGCTCTATTGGAAAAGCCTTTCCAAGTTTAGACGTAAAAGTAGTTGAACCCAATGAAGAAGGGATAGGAGAATTAGTAGCCAAAGGTCCGTCTATCATGCTAGGCTATTATCATAATGAAGAAGCAACCAAAGAAACAATTGACGAAGAGGGATGGCTACATACAGGAGATTTAGCTAAAATTGATAAAGATGGTTATATCTTTATTTCAGGAAGAAAGAAATTTGTAATTGTTTTAAAAAATGGAAAAAACATTTATCCAGAGGAATTAGAAGCTTTAGTTAATAAAATAGAAGGTGTTAAAGAAAGTTTTGTTTATGGAAAACCAGAAGAGGATGGCGATTACAAAATTTGTTGCAAAATTGTCTATGACAAAGAAATCGTAGAAGAGATATATGGAACAACAGAAGAGAAACAGCTAAAAGAAATGATTTGGCAAGAAGTGAAAAAGGTAAATAAAACAATGCCAGCTTATAAATATATAAGAGAAATTAGTATTACAGAGGAAGATTTAATAAAAACAACAACACAGAAAATAAAAAGATTTGAAGAAATAAAAACAGTATTAAACGAAAAATAAAATTTACAAATGCTATTAATCTAAGTAACATTATTTTAGGTTAATAGCATTCTATTATCGGATAAAGCGAAATGAGCTACGGAAGGCGGGAATAGAAAAATGTCGATTATAAAAATATTTTGTAATATTTTTGTAATATTTCTGTAACAAAAATATAATATAAAAAGATATGAAATCTCTTGTAGTTTTTTGTTTGTTCATGTATAATAATATGTGAAAAGGTAAAAAGCAATCATGCGTAAGATAAAAGGAGGTACATTACAATGTCAAAATCAGGCATAGTAAGTGTGAGAATGGTTATCACGGAAGAAAAAATATTATGTAATATTGATAAAATACAAAAATTAATTAACCCAAAAAGTAAAAAGCAAATCGTACAATTAGAAGACGATTCTTACTTTAAAGATTTAATAGAATCAGTAAAAACTTATTTAATAGAATATCCAAAAAAGAAAAACTTCCCTGCAAGCGTATACAAAGCAGCTTATGGGCTAGTTGAATTTGCTACAAATCAATTTGAAGAAAATACAAAAAAGATTGAAGAATTAATCAGACAAAGAGAACAAAATATAGCAGCTGCTGGACAATTGAAAGAACTATTAGAGTTAGCAGAAAGCAAAGATAAAACTTGGAAAGAGGAAGTAAAAAGAGCAGAAGAAACCTTTACAGAAGATATTATAGAAACCTTAACGATTGTAGGAAAAGCAAAAGGGCAAGATTCAGAAAATTATCAAGATGCTATTAAGTTGTTAAAAGCTAGAATTAATAACTTAGAATCTAATTTACATATTGAAATTGATATGGAAAGAATAGAAGATAGGTCAAAAGCTTTAAGTTATATTGGAATAGAAATAGCAGATGCTTTAAAATCAATTCCAACACCAGTAGAAGAAATACAAACAACAAATGTAGTAGCAGAAGAGCCACAAACAGCTATTGTAGAAGAGCAACAACAACAATATGAGCAAGCTATGACTTTTGAAGCAAAACCAAGCTTATGGCAAAGATTCAAAAATAGTAAGTTTGCAAGAGCTGTGAAAGCTATCACAAGAATTAGAATCGTGTTAGACTATTCAGATGCACTTCCAGAAGGTAGAGGAGAAAACAAATATTAAATAGAAATCGATTTATTTAGTGAGCTTAAATAAATCGATTTTTTTGAAATAAAAGGGAGCAATGGATGGAATATATTGATATTTTAGATGAAAAAGGAAATTTAATAGGAGAAAGAAAAACAAGAGAAGAAGTGCATAAAAAGGGATATTGGCATAGAGGAATAGAGGTATTTATCATCAGTTCAAACAAGGAAATATTAATACAAAGAAGAGCAGCCAATAAAAAGAAGCATCCGAATTTATGGGATTTTTCTTGTGCTGGCCATTTGAGTGCAGGAGATACTAGCCTTTCAGGAGCAATAAGAGAAATAGAAGAAGAATTAGGAATAAAAGTGCAAGAGAAAAATATGCAACTGATAGACACACTTATCAAATCATATAGTCCAAAACCTGAATTTTTTGAAAATGAATTTCAAGATATATACTTATGTTTAGAAGATGTTCCTATACAAGAAATAAAATTACAGAAAGAAGAAGTAGCAGATGCAAAATATATAGCTTTTGAAGATTACAAACGATTTATCTTAGAAGAAAATAAAAATTTTGTCAATCGAAAGAAAACACATCAGGCAGTAATAGAAAAAATAGAAGAAGTGATTTTCCACATCAAGGGATAAACCCATGATGTGGAATTTGACTTTTATGTGAAAATATAGTATAATACAAAACAGCGATTAGCAATGATTACCAATTGCTAGAGAATGAGATTTTATTATGAAATAAAAATGTATGAAGAGAACAAATAATGTAAATAATGATATTGAGCGGATTGATAAAAGAGTTTAACTATGCTAGTTAGAGGAGAGAAAATAGCATAGAAGTTAAACTTTATTTCATGTTACATATAATAATGATATTAATAAAATCAAAAAGAAAGAAAAAGAGAGGAGATTTTATGGCAGAAGAAAACTTAGAAAACAAGACTAAAAGAAACTTTGAAAAGAAAGAAAAAACAACAACGAGGAGGAAAAATACAACTAAGACATATCGTAATAGAAGCAATCATGCAACTAGAAAGGAAAAGGAGAAAGAAGTTTCCACACCAAAAGTAGAAAATGTGGAAAAAACAGAAGAAAAACCAACAGTAGAAAGAAAAAGAAAAGGACCAAGTAGAGGAGGAAGAACGAAAACCAATAAAAATAGTAATCTATTTAAAGCTTCTAAATTAAAAATCATTCCATTAGGGGGATTACATGAAGTAGGAAAAAATATTACTGTTTTTGAATATGAAAATGAAATAATTGTAGTAGATTGTGGGTTATCTTTCCCAGAGGATGATATGTTGGGAATTGACTTAGTTATACCAGATATAACCTATTTAGAAAAAAATGTAGACAAAATCAAAGGGCTTATCATAACCCATGGACATGAAGACCATATAGGAAGTGTTCCATATTTATTAAAGAAAATTAATATCCCAATTTATGCACCAAGACTAGCAGCAGGATTAATCAGAAATAAATTAGAAGAACATAAGCTATTA